>JAQTOX010000030.1 GCA_028713055.1 Methylococcales bacterium
GTAACTTGCAGGATTATTGTCCCAGAGCGGATGCGTAAAAATTTCTGCTACCGTACTTACGATTTGACCGTCGGCATTTAAGACGTGAACATCCGACAAGGCAGGATTTTCGGAAAATAAATGCGCGGCAGTTAAGATGTATTGTCCACCAGCAAGTAAAACTCCTGAACCATAAGTACGATTATTGCCAACTTGTTCGGTAATTTTAAAAACATCCGTGTAAAACGGTTGACCCGCATAAACTTTTGTCAGCATAAAAATTAAATGGCTTTCAATGCGTCACTTTCAAACACAATTCCCGCCCAACCGTGTTGAATAAATTGTCGAATATTTTGATGGTCGGTGGCGTTTGGATTTAGCAAAACATCGACACGATAATAATCGCCAAACAGCGACAATGTTTGTGCCTCGGTTAATTGGTGCAATTTTGCAAAAGCAAAAATCTTGCATGAACCTTCGTTTTGACCAGCGGCATTTTCAACAGATCCATTACGAAATGCGGTAGGTTGATAAACGTAATTTTCAGAAATGACAGTCATCGTTTCAGCAAAACTTATAGGTGAATTGGTTTGTATTACGCTAGAAAAATCATTCAACGTCATTGTTAAATCTCAACGTAGTAACTGAGAAATTGTTTTAAAGTCCGGATGCGCCGCGTCACGCAACCATTCAAATAACACGGATTCATAATTTGTGATAATCACGTTCTGCGCTTGTAAACGTTGCAACGCATAAAATTTATGCTCGGCTTTTCTCGCACAAATTGCATCTTCCACAACATGAACTTGATAGCCTAATGTGATTAAATCTAATGCCGTTTGCAAAATACAAACATGGGCTTCTTGTCCAACCAAAATAATTTGTTTGCTTGCGGTTTCTTTTAGCGCGGGCATAAAACCACTTGCACCAGTACACGAAAAGGATGTTTTTTCAAAAATTTGCGCCGTATCGGGTAATGCGTCGCTCACTTGCGTTTCAATTTGTCCTAAACCTTGTGGATATTGTTCCGTTACTAAAACAGGAATTGCTAGTTTTTTTGCTGCTTCCAAAAGGCTAACAGTATTTTCGTGCATTAACGTCGCATCGTTTTCCGCCATAACGGCTGACAATTTGCCTTGCATATCGACGACGACTAAAACGCTGTCTAAAATTTTCAAAAGGGTAGGGTGGGTATTCATAAATTTCCAAAGGTTTGGCTACAAAAAAACCGCCCGTTATTCACACTTGGGGCGGTTTTGTAAACGGTTTTGTATTTAGGCTTTTGCAGCTTCAATGATTTTGTTAAACGCTTCGATACGTGCTTTGCCGGTGTTGACTAAATCCATACCGATTTCGACAAGCAATTGGCACAAACCAGGCATTTTATAAACCATCATGCCTAGATAACCAACCGCTGGCACAGCGATAATTGCCCCAATAATGCCACCTAAACCAATCAAGGATAAGAATTTAATCAGCATGACGATGGCATCTAATGGCAATAAAATCATAGCGAACGTATATGCCATCACCATAAATGTGAATAAAACGAAAACGACAAATTGAAATAATCGGATTAAAGCGACGTTAATTTTAACTTTGTTCATGTATTTTGAATCCTAATGGACATTGAAGTAATTTTTATTATTGGTTCTAAACGAGTAAAAAGCCGCGAAATCAACGGTGGCTTTGTGCGGTAAGTTTAATTCATTTCACTTTCAAATGGTATAACGCCGAAATGTCGCAGTCACCAAAGCCGTTTGCCATTAACTGTTCGTAATCCAAACGGGTTTGTGTTGTTAACGGTAAGTTCACGCCTACGTTTTCGCCCATACGTTCACAAATTTCTAAATCTTTATGATGTAACGCCACTTTAAAACCTGCTGGATAAGAGCCTTCCGTCATACTTAAACCACGATGTTGTAAAAACCAATTCCCTGACGCGCCACCCGAAATAACGTCGATAATTTTATCCATGGGTAAATTTTGCGCTTTTGCAAAAGCTAACGCTTCAGTGACCGCTTGATTGATACCTGCCCCCATAATTTGGTTGACGGCTTTCGTAGCTTGACCTGTTCCTGTTTCACCGATGTGAACAACGCGAGTTGCCATTGAATTCAAAACAGGACGCACTGTTTCTAAAACGGTTGAATTACCGCCGACCATCATAGCTAATCGTCCAGTATTCGCGCCTTCAACACCACCCGAAACAGGCGCATCGAGAAAATCAACATTATGGCACGCTAAAATTGCCGCCGCTTGTTTAGCGGTGTGACTGCTGACAGTAGACATATCGATTACGATTGTATTTGGGCGAATGGTTTTGGTAAGCGCGTTGATGATGTCTAAAACGTCTTCGTCACGTGAGACACATAAACAGATCACATCAACTTGCGCCGCGAGTTCTTCTGGTGAAAGTGCGACTTGAACGTTTAATTTTTGCGCGAGTGAATGCGCTTTTTCAGTCGTTCGATTATAAATTACGGTTAAAAAACCAGCGTTGGCTAAGTTCGTTGCCATACCGATTCCCATTGCACCCAAGCCTATCATTCCAACTTTGAACATCGCTTTCCCCACAATAAATTTTTCAAATAACCTTCAACATAAAAAAATGGCATCAGAGTAATTCTGATGCCATTTTTACCAACGTTAGTGCGTCTCTGTTCCCATTGAACCTTGATTGTGGCTCAGGTTAGACACACCATAAGGCTGTTTCATTTTGTCATAAACGCCTTGTGTCGGTGCAAGCCAAACCATTCCCGGCCCAGTGAAAGTCTGTAGCAATAATTCACCGCTAACAACAGTGCCAAAAATAGATTTACTCGACATTTCGGCGTGAAAACTAACGCTTGCCGTGCGAACAAAAGCAAAATTTCCATCGACGGATAATTTTTCACCTGCCGCCAATTCGTACACCACCAATTCGGCAACAGGAACAGGCGACACTAAAACTACAACACCTGTGCCGGTTGCTTGTGTTTGGAAAAAACCTTCGCCACCAAATAATGCGCTGGAAATATTGCTTTGCAACTTTGCACTGACTTCAATGCCACCGGAAGCGCAATAAAAAGAACTTTTGTCGAAAATTAGTCCGTCATTTTCTATGTTGAACAGTAAATAATGTCCGAAACTAGGTTCTAAAAAAACTTCACCTGATCCTTTTATGCGCGATTGAAAAAGTGTTTCTCCGCTTAAAAATTTCCGCATTAACCCTTTAGCAATACCACCGCCCGTGGTCGCTTGCAATTGTAAATGTCCTTTCATGAAATACAATGCACTCGGTTCAAGCAACAATTCACTTTCTTTCAACGTGACGCGCACCATTTTTAAATGAATGTTGGCTTGATTGGCGAAAAAAATCTTTTCCGCTACATTCAAATCGTCTGAACCAAGCAGCTTTTCATAACGCACCACATCGAAAACCGCCCCTGCGATTTGTTCGCTTTCGATAACGGTAAAATTATCTGTGCCGCTCATTGTTACAAACCGAATTCTGCGGGATTTAAAGCAAGTTCTTTAGCGATTTTCGCGGCAACAGCTTGTTCTTGCGAATCAAAATCGCCGTCCGATGAGGCAATCGCAATCATCATTCGTATCAATAAACGTCCCGCTTCAGCATTCGACTTCATTTTGCCTAATGCCAAAAATGCTTTAGCCTCGCCGATGTCTTTATCAAATTCAATTTGTCCGACAAAATCTTGGAAGGCTTTAATCACATCACTCGTGGTGAAAATTGACAATGCGTCGTGATTTTCAATGAACTTAATCATTTTTTGTTTTTCTTCAGAAGAAATTTTGCCATCCGCCATCGCAATTAACGCTGACCCCGCCATTGCCGCTTCTAAAAATTCTTTGTTTTTGAACTGTAAAACTTGCGTTTTGAGTTCATTGGCTTTGCTTTTTACATCATTTAAAAAATCACTGAAATTCATAAATCACCCATGCGTTGAAAAGAAATTGAAAGAAATTTATACCGCATCGCATTGTACCGTGAAATAAGATTGTTCAATCGCAAAATCATTGTCTACTCAAGCAATACTGTTTTCATAATGCTAAAAATCGCTGACCTTGCAATCAAGATTTGAAATAAATTGAATTCGGCTATTCCTTTTACAGCATTCCTAGGCAATGTTAGACTTACCCACATAAATTACGATTTTTACAACTTCATTTTTCAATCAAAACCCGCATGGATAATCTCAATCCCACTCAAAATAGTTTAGTTAGTGTTCACAACTTGACGTTTTCGCGTGGCGAAAAGAAAATTTTCGATGATATTTCGCTTGAATTTGAGCGTGGAAAAATTACGGCGATTATGGGACCTAGCGGCACTGGCAAAACCACATTATTGAAAATAATCGGCGGACAGCTTTGTCCTGAAAAAGGCTACGTGACAGTGAATGGACGTAATGTGCATCATTTAAAACGTGACGAACTTTATACCTTGCGAAAACGAATGGGAATGCTATTTCAAAGTGGTGCATTGCTAACAGATATGACTGTTTTTGATAACGTTGCTTATCCCGTACGTGAACACACACATTTACCAGAATCAATGGTGCGTTCGTTAGTATTGATGAAATTAGAAGCTGTTGGTTTGCGAGGCGCACGCGATTTAATGCCAAATGAATTATCAGGCGGAATGGCGCGACGTGTCGCTTTGGCGAGAGCAATTGCGCTTGACCCGATGATGATAATGTACGATGAACCTTTTACGGGGCAAGACCCCATTTCGATGGGAGCGTTAGTTCATTTAATTAAATCATTAAATACAACGTTAGGTTTAACCAGCATTATTGTTTCTCACGACGTTCAAGAAACCGCCGCGATTGCAGATTATATTTATGTGTTAGCGGGTGGCAAAGTCGTTGGACAAGGCACGCCGCAAGAAATTCAACAATCCTCATCGGAATGGGTACAACAATTTATGAACGGTACGGCAGATGGACCAGTTCATTTTCATTACCCCGCAAAAGAATATATGGATGATTTATTACATTCTGAAAAGTCGTTTAAACCTTTGTTCACCCGCCAACGTCCACCAAGTGACAGAAACACAAAACGTAAACGGTATTCGTAATGGAATTTTTTCGATGTTTAGGTGCAGGTACTCGTGCTAGTTTTACCAAACTCGGACGCGCCAGTTTTTTTCTAATCAGCATACTTGCCGGAATTTCTAGCGTTTTAGTTCGCCCACGTTTGTTGTTGAAACAATTACATTCAGTTGGTGTACTTTCATTTTTAATTATTACTATTTCTGGCTTATTTGTCGGTATGGTTTTAGGTTTGCAAGGCTACTATATTTTGTCGCGTTTTGGCGCAGAAGAAACCTTAGGCGTAATGGTTGCTGCATCGTTAGTGCGTGAACTCGGCCCTGTCGTCGCGGCATTATTATTTGCTGGTCGCGCAGGTTCGGCATTGACCGCAGAAATCGGTTTAATGAAAGCCACTGAGCAATTATCTGGTATGGAAATGATGGCGATTGATCCCATCAAACGCATTATTTCACCGCGCTTTTTAGCAGGTTTTTTGTCAATGCCATTACTCGCTGCATTATTTAGCGCAGTCGGAATTATTGGCGGACAAATTGTGGGTTCAGGATTATTAGGCGTTGACGATGGTGCATATTGGTCACAAATGCGAGCCAATCTCGATTTTCAAGATGACATTATTAACGGCGTAATCAAAAGTATCGTCTTTGGTTTTGTTACATCATGGATTGCTCTATTTGAAGGTTACGATGCCATTCCCACTGCCGAAGGTGTTAGTCGCGCCACCACCCGAACCGTTGTGAATTCAGCGTTTAGTATTTTAGGATTAGATTTTATTTTGACCGCGCTTATGTTTGGAGATAATTGAGTTATGCCGCACACCCACACTCAAGATACATTAGTTGGGCTATTTGTTGCCGCTGGGATTGCCAGTTTGTTTTTTCTTGGTTTGCAAGTCAGTAATTTAAGTTCGTTTTCGCACGGCAATACTTACGAAATAACCGCCAATTTTTCAAATTCAGGTGGTTTAAAAGTGAAATCTGCTGTGTCAGCGGCAGGCGTGAAAATTGGTAGCGTCAAAGCGATTACTTTCGACTCAAAAACGTTTGAATCTGTTGTCAAAATGGACATTGATGCTCAATATAAAACGTTGCCTGATGATGTTACTGCAAGCGTTTATACCGCCGGTTTATTAGGTGAACAGTATGTGAGTTTGGACGGCGGCGGTTCTGATGAGTATTTGAAGAACGGTAGTAAAATCGAAATTACCAATTCGGCACTTGTGTTAGAGAAAGCTCTCGGACAATTTTTGTTTAAATCTGCCGAAGAAAAGAAAGCAACGCCTGTTGATGATAAAAAGGGGAGAAAATGAATGGGAACAGCAAATTAAACATCGCGTCTAAAGGCAACGGACAGTGGTTGATTCATGGCGAACTCACTTTTGCTAGCATTCACGGACAATTAGTTGATTCGCCACCTTTTCTACGTGGTAACAGAGATATTATTTTAGATTTTTCTCAAGTCACAAATACAGACAGTGCAGGGCTTGCGTTAATGATTGAGTGGATAAAAATTACTCGTCATCAACATGCACAATTACATTTTAGAAACGTGCCAAAACAATTGCTCAATTTAGCTAAACTCAGCGGGTTGGATAAAACCCATTATTTTTCACTTAAATTAAAAAAACCAACCGAAACTCATGGATAAATTGATTATTACTGGCGGTGCAAGATTAGATGGCGAACTGCGAATTTCTGGGGCAAAAAATGCGGCATTGCCAATTTTGGCAGCAACGTTGTTATCACATGCGCCCGTTCGTATTGGCAATGTTCCACACTTGCACGACATTACGACGACAATGGAATTGCTCGGACGAATGGGCGTGGATTTGACGGTTGACGAAAAAATGAACATTCAAGTCGATTCCAGCACGATTAACAGTTTTGTTGCACCTTATGAATTAGTACGAACCATGCGAGCATCGATTTTGGTTTTAGGACCATTGCTGGCGCGATTTGGTGAAGCACATGTTTCGTTACCTGGCGGTTGTGCAATTGGTTCACGTCCTGTGGATATTCATATTAACGGTTTGATTCAAATGGGTGCCGATATTAACCTTGAAGGTGGTTTTATCCATGCCAAAGCGAAACGTTTAAAAGGTTGTCGTTTGGTTTTAGAACAAATCACCGTTACAGGCACAGAAAATTTATTGATGGCTGCCGTTTTAGCTGAAGGCACAACCATCATGGAAAATGCCGCAAAAGAACCAGAAGTTACCGATTTAGCGCATTTCTTAAACAAAATGGGGGCGAAAATTATAGGTATCGGTACAGATGGTTTGACGAGTGAGGGCGTAGAGAAGTTGGGCGAAACAACGGTGCATTACGACATTTTGCCTGACCGTATTGAAACTGGAACGTATCTTTGTGCAGCTGCAATTACGGGCGGACGAGTAAAATTAAAAGATACACGTCCTGATTTGCTCGATGCTGTTTTAGCGAAATTAGTTGAAGCAGGGGCAGAAATTACCACAGGCGAGGATTGGATTGAACTGAATATGCACGGCAAACGTCCGAAAGCCGTTTCCATTCGCACGTTGCCTTATCCCGCTTTTCCAACCGATATGCAAGCGCAATTTTGTGCGATGAATGCGATTGCAGAAGGTGTGGGCGTGGTGACAGAAACGGTTTTCGAAAATCGTTTTATGCACGTTAATGAATTGCAACGTATGGGTGCAGAAATTCGTTTGGAATCAAACACTGCGATTTGCACTGGTGTGAATAAATTGACAGGTGCGCCAGTGATGGCTACGGATTTACGTGCGTCAGCAAGTTTAGTTATTGCAGCGTTGGTGGCAGAAGGTGACACGATAGTTGACCGGATTTATCACATCGATCGCGGTTACGATCATATTGAAGAGAAACTTTCACAACTTGGCGCGACGATTCGTCGTGTACCGAAATAAGGCGGTTATGATGATTACGATTGCAGTTTCAAAAGGTCGAATTTATGAAGAAGCCTTGCCGTTGCTCGCGAAAATGGGAATTGCGCCAATTGATGATCCCGAAACAAGTCGGAAATTGATTTTGCCGACGACGCGTGACGATGTTCAATTAGTGATTATTCGTGCGACAGACGTACCGACCTTTGTGGAATATGGCGCGGCGGATATGGGCATTGCGGGAAAAGATGTGTTGATTGAACATGGTGCAGAAAATTTGTATGAACCACTGGATTTAAACATTGCCCGCTGTAAATTGATGACGGCGGCGCATAAAAATGCGCCTACAATTTCAGGGCGGGTTCGCGTGGCGACAAAATACGTCACGATTGCTCAACAGTATTTTGCGAGTTTAGGCGTTCAAGCGGAAATTATTAAACTTTACGGTTCTATGGAACTTGCGCCACTTGTAGGTTTAGCGGATTGCATCGTGGATTTAGTCGATACGGGCAACACGTTACGCGCCAATAATTTAGAACCCCGTGAGCTAATTATGAATATCAGTTCGCGTTTGGTCGTCAATAAAGCGTCTATGAAAATGAAAAATACCGTGATTGCGGATTTGTTAGCGCAGTTCGAATGGGTATTGGCTGAAAATAGTTAAAGTTGACTTGTATAAAAAAGCCGTAACTAGATAAATTAAAAGGTGTTGATGAAAGTTAATAAAGAGTTAGACGATAGTTTGAAACGATTAGTTTTGAATGATAGCGGTTTTGTATTTGACCCGATGATGGGACATAGTTTTACAGTAAATCCAAGCGGTTTAGCGTTACTTAAACTAATGCAAAAACAAAAAGATATTGAACTAATCAAGCATCAAATTCTTCATGATTTTGACGTATCAACTGAAACGTTAGAACGGGACGTTGTAGAGTTCAATGAACAGTTGAAACGCTATTTAAAATAAATAGAATCTTGGTGGTAAAAATGCTAAGAAAAGAAATGAGTCAGTTGACTATTGCCGTTACCGGTATGAATGCTCGAGCGGATAATCCTGGTTCTGGAATGGCGGTGGTACGTTGCCTTCGAGAAGTGGCAAACTTTCAGGGAAAAATTATTGGATTGGGTTACGACGTTTTAGATCCTGGTCTGTTTCAGAGCGGATTAACAGATGCTGGTTATTTATTGCCTTATCCCTCGTCGGGAGAACAGGAATTATTGGGGCGATTACAATATATTCAGGAAAAGGAAGGTATTGATATATTGATTCCTTGTTTGGATGCTGAAATTTTGAGCATGATTCATTTGCAAGACGACATTGCAGCTTTAGGCATCAAAATGTTGTTACCTACAAAGGATCAATTACAGTTACGTAATAAAGACCGCCTACATCAATTCGCAAATGAAATTGGCGTGAAAACTCCAGAACAAATCACTGTCACCAATGACAGTTTTTTTAATGACTGTTCTAAAAAAGGTTGGTTATATCCGCTAGTTGTGAAGGGACAATTTTACGACGCAGGTATTGCTCAAAATCCTGAGCAAGCCGTGGCGTTATTTCACAAAATTGCGGCAATTTGGGGAATGCCAATTCTGGTACAGAAACTCATTGAAGGTGACGAGGTTAATTTAACTGGTCTAGGCGATGGTGAAGGAAAATTGTTTGGTACGGTAATGATGCGTAAGCAAGCTATAACTGATAAAGGTAAGGCTTGGGCGGGAATAACCGTTCATGATGACGGTTTGTTAAAAGAAGCAGAAAAATTAGTGCAAGCTTTAAAATGGCGCGGTCCTTTAGAGGTTGAAATGATGCGCGATAGTCAAGGTCACTACTATTTGATTGAAATAAATCCACGTTTCCCCGCTTGGATTTATTTAGCTAAAGCTAATGGAAATAATTTACCTTGGGCATTACTTGAAATGTTGCAACAGCAACCGTTGAGTGTACTAGAAACGCCTAAGGTGGGGACTTTATTCATTCGTTATGCTCAAGACGTAATTGTTTCTTTGGCAAATTTTGAAGCAATGACAATGACTGGCGAACGAGCAAAACAGGGGTGAAGAAAGAATGACTAAAAAATTACTAAAAACATGGCAAAAGCCTAGCATCATTCCACATCAATTAGGCACATTGAATAAATTTGGTCGCCCCATTGGTACTGATTGTGTAGATAAAATCGACGGAGTAGCTATTGAAGATTTGCTACGCGAATATGGTTCACCTTTATTTGTGATTTCGGAAAAACGCCTGCGTGATAATGTGCGGCAATTGAAACGAACATTTGAATCGCGTTATCAACCAGTGATTCACGCTTGGTCTTATAAAACGAATTATTTGAATGCAGTTTGTGCAACCTTACATCAAGAAGGCTCATGGGCTGAAGTTGTATCTGCTTTTGAATACGAAAAAGCTCGTAATTTAGGTGTTCCCGGATCACGAATTTTATTCAATGGTCCACATAAAAGTCGCGCTATTTTAGAACGTTGTATTGCAGAAGGGGCGCGAATTCATATCGATAATTTAGACGAATTGCATCTGTTAAATTCTGTTGCCAGAGAATTAGACAAATTCACGGCGGTGACGTTACGTTTGAATCTTGAAACTGGATATACACAAGAATGGAGCCGGTTTGGCTTTAATTTGGAATCAGGTGCAGCTTTAGATGCAGCAATTCAAATTAGCACTAGCTCACATTTAAAATTAAGAGGGTTACACAGTCACATTGGCACATTCATCCTCGATGCTAGGGCCTACCAAGTGCAGGTAGAAAAAATGATTGAGTTTATGGAATTGCTTGAGCAACAGAATTACGCCGTGATTGATAGTTTGGACATCGGCGGCGGTTTTGCCTCACAAAATGCAATGCAAGGACTGTATCTACCTGCTGAACAAGTGGTACCTTCGATGACAGAGTATGCCGATGCAATTTGTTCAACATTGTTAAAAAAGACGGCTAATCGTGAAGCGCAAGGTAAGCCGCGTTTAACATTGATTTTAGAAAGTGGTAGAGCGGTTGTTGATGACTCGGAAGTGTTAATTAGTTCAGTGGTGGCAAGTAAACGTTTACCTGATGGACGCGCTTCTTATGTTATGGATGCAGGTGTGAATTTGTTGTTTACTGCCTTTTGGTATGATCATCGAGTTAAACCAACTCGTTCTTTACAGGGTGTAGCCGAAGAAACAGTGTTGTATGGTCCTTTATGTATGAACATCGATGTAATTCGAAAAAGTATCCGTATGCAGCCGTTATCAGTAGGCGATAGTTTAGTAATAAGTCCAATTGGTGCCTATAACAATACTCAATGGATGCAGTTCATTGAATATCGTCCAAATGTAGTGATGATTCATGAAAAAGAACAAGTCTCGGTCGTACGCAGAAATGAAACACTAGCGGATTTTAATCAATTTGAATCGTTACCCACCCATTTGAATGGATCGTTTAAATTTAGCGAATAGACAATCAAAAGGGTGACGCTAAATGTGCCTGATAAATGAAGACTTCACGAGTGAAATGGTTTCCAAATTCAAAAAGATAGCAAACAGCATTTGTTATAGCTATGCGGCAATTCTCTTTACGGCAGATTCGCGCATAGGCTTAATGTTTCTGTTGGTAACATTTTGGTATCCTAATATTGGAAGTGCGGGATTGGTTTCGGCACTAATAGCTGTTGCTACCGAAAAGCTATTTAGGTTCCGTAATTTGGGGGGGAATCTACATATCTACAACAGTTTGTTAGTCGGCTTAGGATTGGGTGCAACCTACCAGTTAGACGGACATTTGTTGTTATTGATATTTTTTGCCTCTGTAACTAGTGTTTTTTTCAGCGTTGTTTTAAGCGAATGGTTATGGCGTGCAGAACGGTTACCAGCGTTAAGTCTGCCATTTGTACTCGTGACTTTTATTTATACTCTTTCGGCACAAAGTTATGTGAATCTTCAACATCATGTGCATCCTGTTCCAAGCAACGAAGTGTTTTTAAGCGTACCAATCGACTATTTTTTGATGGCTCTGGGTGCAACTTTCATTACACCAGTACCCGCCGCGGGATTGTTACTATTTTTAGGTATTTTCATCACTTCGCGTTATCTCGCATTGTTAGCTATATCAGGATTTATAGCAGGTAATACTGTTTTCGGTTTACTTTCTGACACGTGGTATTCGGCATTGGGTGTGGGAATTGGATTCAATTTTATTCTAACCGCCGTAGCAGTCGGTGGTATTTTTACCATTCCAAGCAAACAAAGTTTTATGTTTGCAATGTTAGGTTCGTTCTTGGCTGCGATGATAGCGAGTGCAATGCAAAAATTGTTACTACCTTATGAAACATCCATGATGGCGACACCATTTGTGTTGTCAACGTTGATGTTACTTACAGTTTTAAATAAACGCACTACTAATATCGCACCTCACTTATTATTAGATAATCCTTCCTTGCCAGAAGCGTCTTTAGAACGAGTGCGATTAGCGAAAGTACGCGGAGTTGGTGGTTCTACGCCAATTTTGTATACACCATTCATGGGTGAGTGGACAGTTTCTCAGGGTATGGATGGTGAGTATACGCATCAAGCACCATGGCAACACGCGCTTGATTTCATTATGACGGATGAATATGGCAGGAGTTATCGAACCAGTGGTGAATTTTTAGCTGACTATTACTGTTTTGGATTACCTATATTGTCACCTGTTTATGGTCAAGTTAGCAGTTGTATGGACTATCTGCCCGATCATGCCATTGGAGAGGTCGACACCGAAAACAATTGGGGCAATTTTGTGTTGATTTGGGTGAACAATCAGCATTCTGTATTACTTGCACACCTACAGCAATATAGTCTACAAGTCAAAGTTGGCGACTGGGTTTATATTGGGCAAAAAATTGCTCAATGCGGTAATACAGGAAGATCATTGCAACCGCATATTCATTTGCACGTTCAGCAAAATATTTATTTGGGCAGTCCGACGGTGAATTTTACACTTGGTAATGTAGTAATTCGTCGAGAACAACAACGCCAGTTCTATTTAATTGAACAACCGCAAAAAAATGACTTACTTAGTTCTCAATTGACGGAAATAAAACTAGCACAAGCTATGTATTTACCAGTAGGAAAACAGTTTTCTTATCAATTCAGAAAAAACTCGTCTGAATGGAAAACACATTTTTTCACTGTTATTTTGACATTGACAGGACAATTTCGTTTGCAAGCAAATTCTGGTGCAAGCGTAGCTTTTGAAACCACAAGTAGCGTTATTGCTTTTTATGATCGAAATGATGTTGCCGACGTATGCCTAGATTTATTACTTTTGAATTTCGGATTAACCCCGTTAGGTAATGGCGCGTTGCATTGGAAAGATCAACCATCCGTACGTTTATTGCCATTGCCAAAGCCACACAAATGGTTCTGGAAATTGTTGCCATTCGGACATCACTTACATTGTAGTTATAAACGGTGGTGGGACACTGAAAGAGAAGCATGGATACAGGAATCCGTGCAAGAGTACAATTATTGGCATAAAAAACAAAATGTTGAAACGCGAGCCGTGATTTTACCAGAATGGGGTTGTGTAAAAATGCGGTTGCGGTTAAATAAAGACACATTTGAGGCAGTGTTACAAGATTATGGTATGGTGGAAGATGTTGGTGTTCATCAAATTGCACGTAATACTACCCCATTTCCCGAATCGCTTTGACACAGTCCATTACAACATCGAACACACACATGGAAACTAAATTAATTCCTACCCTCAATAATATGGGCTGGATGATTACGCAACATCATCTTGATATATACACCCAATCTTTTATTGACTACGCACTGACAGCTTCCAAGCCCGTTTTAGAAGTTGGTGCGGCTTATGGTGTGGCTGCGCCGCATATTTTAAAACAAGGTGGCAAAATTATTGTAAATGACTTAGATAGTCGGCACTTGGAATGTTTGTATGCAAAAACACCCGTGCATTTGCGTAGTAACTTAACTTTGCTGGCGGGATCTTGTGTAGATGAAATTGAAATTGAGCGAGGTAGTTTATCAGCGATTTTGTGTGGTCGAGTGTTTCAATTTTTTGATGCACAAACCATTTCACTTTGTCTTGAGCGGTTTGCTAGGTGGTTAGAACCGAATGGAAAAGTTTTTATTATCGCTGATTCAATTTTTCATGGGATGAATGAACCTATTTTTGCTGATTTTCTGCAACGCAAGTCGACTGGATGTCCAAATCCAGGAAGAGTTAGTTTGGCGGATAATCAGCGTTTAGCTACCCATCCGAATAAAGAAGGGATTTTGGCAGCCATGCCGGAATACTTTAATTTTATCGATATAGAAACAATGGCTAACTTATTAAATAAAACTGGATTTTTAATTGAGCAAGCCAGTTATTTTCCAGCACGATATTATGATGAAGTTAGTTTGTGGAATGGACGTGAGGGCGTTGGATTAGTGAGTGTCTTGATTCGCTAACTAGAGTTAAACAATTTTGTTACTACTCGCCTTAGGTTCATCTCGATCTCGTTGTGATTTTTGACGAGTGATTGAACAACAAGCTTAAAACGAATTTTTGATAGAAACTATTTTTCGCCGTTTTACTTTTAAATCAATAGGTTTAACCGTAAAATTCACACATTAAATTCACTTTTTTAAATTTTTTATGACAAATATAAGCATTAAAAAACTCAACGCTACAGACGCAAATTTCAACGCACAATTAAATGATTTACTCGCTTGGAACGAAACCGACGATTTAGCAATTCACCAACGTGTTTTAGACATTATTTCTGACGTACGTAAAAATGGCGATTTAGCAGTGATTGAATACACCAACCGTTTTGACCATTGCCATGTTTCTGCGGCAAGTGAATTAGAAATTTCAAAAGAACAATTGAAAAACGCGTGGGATAATTTACCCGCTGAACAAGCACAAGCCTTGGAACAAGCAGCACAACGCATTCGTGCGTATGCTGAAAAACAAAAAATGGAATCGTGGCAATACACCGAAGCCGATGGTTCGATACTCGGTCAAAAAGTTACACCATTAGACCGCGTTGGTTTGTATGTTCCAGGTGGAAAAGCCGCTTATCCATCGTCTGTTTTAATGAATGCGATTCCTGCAAAAGTCGCTGGCGTGCCAGAATTGATTATGGTTGTGCCTACGCCAAATGGTGAAACCAATGAATTAGTTTTAGCGGCGGCATATTTAGCAGGTGTGGACAGGGCATTTGCAATCGGTGGCGCACAAGCAGTTGCTGCGTTGGCTTATGGCACACAAACGATTCCAGCTGTGGCGAAAATCGTAGGGCCTGGAAACATTTATGTGGCAACAGCGAAAAAATTAGTTTTCGGACAAGTCGGCATCGATATGATTGCAGGTCCCTCGGAAATTTTGATTATTTGCGATGGAAAAACGAATCCTGATTGGATTGCGATGGACTTATTTTCACAAGCTGAACACGATGAAGACGCGCAAGCAATTTTAATTAGTGATGATGCAGCATATTTGGAAGCTGTCGAAGCAAGTATTAACGCACTGTTACCGACAATGGAACGTGCTGAAATTATTCGTACCTCACTCACAAATCGTGGCGCGTTAATTTTAGTTCAGAATTTGGAACAAGCCGCCGAAGTCGCAAACATTATTGCGCCTGAACATTTGGAATTATCAGTAGAAAACCCTGAAAAATTGTGTGAACACATTCGACACGCCGGCGCAATTTTTATGGGACGTTATACAGCTGAAGCGTTAGGTGATTATTGTGCTGGCCCAAATCATGTTTTACCAACTTCAAGCACGGCGCGTTTTTCATCACCGTTAGGCGTTTACGATTTTCAAAAACGATCAAGTTTAATCAATTGTTCAGCAGAAGGTGCGAATGCGTTGGGCAAAATTGCGTCAATCTTGGCGCGTGGTGAGAGCTTAACGGCTCATGCGCGTTCGGCTGAATATCGCCTTAAATAGCAAATTTTAACCAGCCAAATCAATAGGGCAATAACTTTTTGTGTGTGTGAATCGACATTAAAATTCCGAATCCCGCACACAAAGTTACAATCGATGTACCACCGTAACTCACCAATGGTAACGGCACGCCCACAACGGGTAACACGCCAATCACCATGCCGATGTTTACAAATACATATACAAAAAATGTAAATGCCAAACTTCCCGCTAGCAAACGGCTGTAAGTGTCTTTTGCTTGCGAGGCGATAAATAAACAACGGCTGATAATCAGCATATACAACACTAATAAACTGACACACCCGAATAATCCGAATTCTTCTGCAAATACCGCAAAAATAAAATCAGTCGAACTTTCGGGTAAAAAATCGAGTTCTGATTGTGTACTTCCCAGCCAACCTTTGCCATAAACACCACCCGAACCAATGGCGATTTTCGATTGAATAATGTGATAACCACGTCCTAACGGATCTGCTTCGGGGTTTAAGAAAGTCAGCACACGAGCGCGTTGGTAATCGTGCATAAAATGCCACAGAATCGGCGTGAGTGCAGTCAACAATGCGCCAATGCCAATAATAAACCACCATGATAATCCCGAAAAAAACAGTACCGCCGCCCCAGAACTTGCGACTAATAACGCAGTCCCTAAATCGGGTTGTTTCGCAATTAACAGCGTCGGCAAAATAATTAAAATACTGGCAATCAGTAATTGCTTCGGTTTCGGTGGTAATGAATACTCTGCCAAATACCACGCAATCATCATTGGCGTGGTAATTTTAATCATTTCGGATGGCTGAAAACGAAACGCTCCTAATTCAAGCCAACGTTGTGCGCCTTTGCCAATCTGCCCCAAAACCAAAACAGCGACTAACAGAACAATTCCTAGGCTAAACAAAATTACCGACCAGCGTTTAAATTGATACGGTTCAACGTGTGCCAACAAAATCATCAATCCAAACGCTAAAAAAACGCGCGTTGCTTGGCGAATTAAAACATCCAAATCTTGTCCTCCCGCACTGTAAAGAATGACAAAACTCAAGATTGAAATCAGTACCAACGTTACAAATAACGGAATATCAATATGCAGTTTGCGTAAAAAATTCCCCAAAAACGAATGTTGTTCGAATTGTTCGTGGCGCGTTTCACTTTGCATCGAGACTCTCCAGATATTGTGCAATCACTTTATTATTTGGGGGATTTAAAACCGATGAATAGATTTAATTCGCTGAATTTCTGAAATTTCGCGTGACGCACTACTTTTCATGTGACCGTGTGAAGGTTGATTACTGTGACATTCAATGCAAAGCACGTTTAAATTATTCGGTCTGTTATCACTTTTCACACCATTAACATGGTGCGTTTGTACAAGATTTTTTCGCTCACTTAAATCAATGCCACACTGCTGACAAACATAACCAGATTGTTCTTTATGTTGCCTTGAAATTAAATCCCAATTTTCGCTATAACCTGAAGCGGGTGCATTTTTATCCGTGTATTTTGGTGTGTGGGTAATCGGCGATTTTGTGAAATGTTCAAAGAATTCGACAATATCAAATGTTTCAACGCTATAACGCTTTCGATAATTTCGATTAAACCAATTCAAACAGTTTTTACAAACATCTAATCTTTCTTCAACGTCTTTTTCGTACAAATTGTAGCCAATTTTTTTATCCATCAAAAAGTAGCCTGTTTTACGTTGAGTAACGACGTAACGCTCAAAACGTCCTGCATTTTGCATACTGTTCAATGTTGCACATTGGTAAAAATGAAATTTCGGCAAGCCATAATGACCAAAGCTGTTAATTTCTTTGATGTACAAAAGAATTTGTTCGCCGCGATATTTCAATAAACCGTTAGCCGTGATTTCAATATCGTTTAGACCAACATCAATACCTTTGGTTTCAAGATCAATTTTCCAATCGGTTTCAACGTGCGTCACGGCAACATCGCTCACCCAATCAACAGAACTTGCGCCCATGTTTTTCACGAGATTTTCTAAATTCGTAAAATCAATATCGAGTTTCATGTTATTTCCGTTGCAGAATTTTCAAAATTTGTGTTTCTGAATTGGTTTTAACTTTGAATTCAACGCGCCTCGAATGCACCGTGTCCTCAACACCATTGACTAAAATCGGTTTGCTAGAAGATAAACCATTAGCTGTCAAAATCTGCTTTATCCAACCACGTTCCGAATCAATTTGAGGTAGCATCAAACAATACTCTAGCGTTGCACGAGTGCGGTTTTGTGATAACACCATGTTTTTAAAATAAGTAGCGTCATCTGCAACGCTGTTTTTACTCCACTCTGACGATGTATGCCCCTCAATGCGGATTTCTTCTATATCTGGCTGATACTGCTTCAACACCTTGATATATCGAGGAAAGAAGTCATCAAGAATAACTTTAAATTTATCCTTAACATCAGCATCACCTACGTTGAATAAAATGTCAGGTTCTTGAAATCGGAAAGCTAAAGTTTGTTTATCAATTTCTGCATTCCATTTTTTCAAATCGTCTTTGAACTCAATCTGCAATTGGTCATAAATTGCTGTTTTGGTTTTTTCATAAGTCACCGCAATTTCAACTAATTGATTGCGGTCTTCGCTAACTTGCATCATGTAAGTAATGGCAATAAATAAAAAAATCACCATCAAGCCCGACATCATGTCACTGACAGAAAGCCAGTGTTCGCCTTCTTCCTCTGTGTGATGATGTTTCATGATTAACGACCTCGTTTCAAGTCTTCAGCAAGTTTAACAACTTCGCGCAATTTGTCAGTTAACGGACGATAATCTTGGACAAATTGATTCGATAATGCGGCTAAATGTTTGCCCATCGTTTCAATCGCTTTTTTCAGTTCGTCTTGTAGAGCCTTATCAAGCAATTGGGTTTGTTGTTCTAAAACGTTAGTGCTTTTGGTTGTATTTTCAGTAAGTAAGCGGTTGAACTCTTTGCTTGCTGTAGTAACAGCATTATGCAAATTGTTTTCATATTCCCTAATTGATAATTTCGATTGCTCGCTTAAATCACGCAATGTTCTATCAACAGCAAGTTTTAAGTCTTGGCTAACATTTACAAGTGTTTTTTCTTGTAGTTCGACACTTGTTGCAACAGTTTCTGCCATTTTTTCAAAATCATGAGCCGTATTTTGAATGGTTTTTTTGAACTCCAAACCCGCATCTGTGATTGACTGCTCAAATTTATCGCTGGCATTTTGGATAGTTGAATTCACAACTGCGTTTGATTTTTGAATGTTGGAATTGATGCTGTCTAGTTGTGACGTAACCGCTCCTTGTAACGATTCGCTGTAAATATCAATGCTAGTTTTTGTTTCTTTAGCTAGTGATTTTAATGTCGTTCCAACAACTTCTTTGAATTCATCACTCGTTTTTTCAAGCGATTCGCGTTGATTTTCCATTGAATCACGCAATTTCCCCGTCGTATCTTTTAATCGGCTGGTTGTTTCAACCAAATTTTCACCGACGGATTCAACGGTGCTGGTAATGTCAGCAAGTGATTGTTCGGTTGATTTTTTAAAGCCTGCCGTTAATTTCGTTAAATTATCTTCAATAATTGGAAAGGCTTGTTTTGCGCTGTCAGCCACTTGATCTAAGGATTTCAGATGATGATTCAAATCCTGTAACTGTAAATCGAGTTTTTGCAAAATTCCGCCTAATTCAGCAGAAACGTCGGTGAAACTTTGTGAGCGAGTTTGAATATCGCTAAATGCGGATTGAATTGTGGCGACACTGTTTAACGCGACTTCAAAATTGCCCGTTAACGTTTCAACGTGCGATTTGTAATTGTCTTGCCACGTCAATAATTCGCCCACCGCCCGATTTAATTCTTTGAAGTTTTCGCCAAATTGTTCAGCAAGTTTTTCATTAAACTCTTTCATTGCGTTAGATAATGCTTCGATAAATGCTTTGGAATTATTTTCAGCAACAATTTTTGCAAAATCTTCAAATTTTTGCGTCAAATTATCAAAGTTAGTGGTCAACGTGCTATTAAGTGATTCGCTACGTTGTTTGTTGTTAATTTCCATTTTGTCAAAAGAATCAACAATTCCGAGTCGGACCTTATCCAATTTTGTACCTAGAGATCCTTCGTTGTCGCCTACCAAACTGGTTTTGATACTCTCAAGTAATATCGTTTGCTTTCCAAATTCAATCGGTAATTTACCAATTTCTTCTTTCAATTCCTGCAATAACGCTTCGGGACTGCTGTTTGCGCTGTTAGCTAAAACGTGGTGAATATCGCCAAGCAATCCGACAATTTTTTCATCTAAATTTATGTCTGCAATTTCTTCTTCAACGGCAAAATTCTGTACGATGCGAACAATAATCGACGCGCCAATCCCCATTAAACTGGCGATAAATTTCACTTTTAAGCCATCAAGCAAATTGGGAATACTGTCTTTTATGAATTCAGGTCGCAAATCCAACGCGATCAAACCATTGGTAATTCCGTAAAAGCTAAAAAATATACCGACAGTTGCCAAAATTGCTGGTGATTGTTTCGCATATTTTTTAAGTCTGGGATGCTTCGCGCTATATGTTCCGACTATTGCTAAAATCATTAGCGACAGAATGATAATAAAGGCGATGAAATTGATTGGTTTATCAAAATCGAAAATACTTTTTAAAATTTCCATGAATTACTCGGTTTGATGCGCTGAGATACGAAGTTAAATTTTACAATTGGATGGTAACGCTAACGTTGAGCATCGAGACTCTCCAGATATTGTGCAATCACTTTTCCCGCAATTGGCGCAGCAACTGATCCACCATGACCACCATTTTCAACCACCACAGCGACGGCAATTTTAGGATTTTCAGCCGGTGCGAACGCAATAAAAAGGGCGTGGTCACGCAATTTAAAATCAATGGCATTTTCGTTGTATTTCGCTTCTTGTTTGATGTTGAAAACTTGTGCCGTACCTGTTTTTCCAGCGATATGGTAGGTGATATGTCTTCCGATATTTTTCGCTGTACCGTGTGCATCATGCACCACATTTACCATCGCATCCGTAATATGTTGCACATTCACAGCTTTCAGCGGGATGACTTTGCCATGTATTTCTGAACCAGCACGGGTTTCGGTTGTGGTGACAATTTTATCCACCAAAAACGGCGTAACGACATTGCCGCCATTTGCAAGCGTTGCTGTAGCACGTGCCAGTTGCACAGGCGTAACTTGTAAAAAACCTTGTCCGATACCGGTAATTAAGGTTTCACCCGGATACCAGGCTTGATTTTTCTGTTGTTGTTTCCATTCACGTGACGGTAATAAACCTGCTTTTTCACCCACTAAATCGATACCCGATTTTTCGCCAAAACCAAATTGCTGTAAAAAATGGTGCATATTATCGATACCTAAAACCGATGCTAGACTGTAAAAATACACGTCACACGATTCGGTAATTGCCTCGCTCATACTGACTG
Source organism: Methylococcales bacterium (assembly GCA_028713055.1). Lineage (GTDB taxonomy): Bacteria > Pseudomonadota > Gammaproteobacteria > Methylococcales > Methylomonadaceae > UBA10906. The sequence continues at coordinate 21,302 of JAQTOX010000030.1, forward strand.
AACCGTGTCCTGTTTTTTTCCAATCTCGGTATTTGTGCGGCACATTGGGTAATTGATAATAACCTGGGCAGAAATGCTTTTGCTCAAAACCGATCGCGTTATATTCCAATCCTGCCAAGGCGACAAATGGCTTCATTGTTGAACCGGGCGGATATAAACCGCGTAATGCACGATTGTAAAGTGGCTGATTTTCAGACGATTGCAACGCTTGATATGCGTCGTAATCAATGCCAACAACAAATGGATTCGGATCAAAACCTGGGCGACTAGAAAAAACTAACACACCACCTGTTTTCACATCTAACGCGACAACTGCGCCGTTATAACCTTCGAGTGCGTCATAAGCAGTTTTTTGCAAATCAATATCTAACGTTAAATACAAATTTGCACCCGCCATCGGTGGCACGGTATTAAACGTGTTGATAGCCCGAGATTGCACGTTAGTTTCGATTTCGGCATAACCCGTTTTGCCATGTAATTGGGTTTCGTAAAAGCTCTCAACGCCTAATTTTCCAACATGACTAGACCCACGATACTCCGACAGTGGCAACGATTTCATTTCGGTTTCATTGATTCGGCTAACATAACCCACCACATGTGCCGCTAAATCACTGTAAGGATAATGTCGCACGAGGCGAGATTGAATATCTACGCCTGGAAAATATGGACGTACTACCGCGAATTTTGCAATTTCTTCATTAGTCATACTGAGCAATAACGGTGTACTGATAAACCGTTTTTGACGTTTACGCTGCTTTTGAAACTGCTCAATTTTTTCGTTTGGAATATTCAATAATTCTTGCAGTTGCGCCAATGTAGTATCTAAATCGCTGATTTGTTCAGGAATAAGTTCGAGACTAAATGATTGGGTATTTTCGGCGAGGATTTTACCATTACGGTCATAAATCATCCCGCGTGCTGGCACGAGAGGTTGGATTTTGACGCTGTTTTCTTTGGCAAGCGTGGCGTAATGTTCGTGTCCGACAATTTGCAAATAAACTAAACGAATTCCTAGCCCAATCGTGAGTAAGACAACAATGCAAAAGGCGGCGATGATACGATTAACAAAAACTTTATTTTCGACCGAATTGTCTTTAATGGTGTAGAGGTGTGGCATGAATTAGAAGCGACGAATAAAACGCATAATGTGATAAACGATAAACCAACTCGCCGTCCCACTGAGGACAGGCAACCAAAATGTGCCGTGCAATTGAGCGGGAGTTTTTAAATTTTCAAACCAAAAAAGTAACAATTGTGAAATCAACAAACAGCCAAACACAAACGCGCTTTGTTGAATGAGGGGAAATTGACGCAGTTGACGGTGCCAAATTAGCACCATGTATATAATCAGCGAATATGCTAATGCGTATTGTCCAAATAATCGTCCCATTAAAACGTCAGTAAAAATCCCAAAAAGCCAGGCGTAACTAATACCGACACGTTCAGGAATCGCTAAACTCCAGTAAATCAACACCAGCAAAACCCAATCGGGATTCATTAACGCTAAACTTTCGGGTAACGGTACGATGCGTAAGCACATCGCCAGCAACAATGTCGCAAAAATGCGAACGCTGCTGTACTCGTTATTCATGCGGTGCGGGTGTTTTAATGGCGGGAGCTGTCAGCGGTACAAGCGTGCTATTACTCCATACAATCAACAATTCCCGATTACGATCGAGCAAAGCTTTGGGCGTGGCAGTAATATGGGTGATGGATTTATTCGAGGTTTGCGGAAAATCATTGACTATACCGACTGGATAACCTGCGGGAAAAGTCCCGCCTAGTCCAGAGGTAATGAGCAAATCTCCAGGTTGAATATCCGCGTTATTCGGTAGATAAGGTAAATTGAGTTGATTAGAAATACCGCTACCTACTGCAATGGTAAGTAAACCATTACGATTTACTTGCACAGGAATAGCATGATTTGGGTCGGTAATTAACATGATTTCAGAACTAAACGGTAGAGCGCGAAATACTTGCCCAACCACACCATTTGCATCTAAAACCGGTTGCTGTGCATGCACACCAAAACGGGTACCTTTATTTACAACCATAATGTGTTCATACGGTGCCATGTTAATCGACAACAATTCAGCGATTAACACTTGTTCTCCTAATTTGAACGAATTTTCCAATAAGGCACGGAGGCGGATATTTTCTTTTTCGAGAGCTTCAAATTTGAGCAGTTGCGTTTTATTGATGAGTTGTTCTTCACGCAAATGGGTATTTTCGGTTTTAAGGGTGTCATAGCTGGTTAAAATTTCCGAAGCGTTTTTAAACAAACTAATCGGCAAATCGACAAGATATTTCAGAGGGTCAGTGAGTATTGACAACGTGGCGCGTATTGGCATTAAACGTTCACTTCGGTATTCGGTAATCAATAACGCAATGGACGCAAGAATTGCAATCAACAACCGCACGTTAATCGATGAGCCAGTCGCAAATAAAAGTTTGATAACAAAAGCCTAAAAGAAGGTGAAAGATTCAAGGAGAAAAGTTCAAGATAAAAAATGCCATTGCTCTTTTGATCTTGAACTTTATTCCTACTGTTATTCTAGCGAGAAAGTAGAAACACCTTTTTTATCAAGCATTTCTAAAATCATGCCCCCACCGCGAGCAACACACGTGAGAGGATCATCGGCAATGTGAACGGGTAAACCAGTTTCTTCTGAAATAAGGCGGTCGATGTCTTTGAGCAATGCGCCACCGCCGGTTAAATAAATTCCGCGACTTGCGACATCAGAACCTAATTCGGGTGGTGTTTGTTCCAAGGCAAGTTTTACCGCACCAACAATCCCAGATAGTGGCTCTTGTAAGGCTTCCAAAATTTCATTGCTATTAAGCGTGAAACTGCGCGGCACGCCTTCAGCTAAGTTACGTCCAGTGACTTCCATTTCTTGCATCGTACTTCCAGGATAAGCCGTACCGATTTGTTTTTTAATGTTTTCGGCAGTAGTCTCACCGATAAGCGTGCCATAATTTCGCTTGATGTAATTGATAATAGCTTCATCAAAACGATCACCGCCAATCCGTACCGAATTAGAATACACAATGCCGTTAATT
>JAQTOX010000149.1 GCA_028713055.1 Methylococcales bacterium
GGCGTTTTTTGAATTCAACACACATATTACTAATAAAACTTTGATCACCCGTTAACGCTGCAACTGCCGCATATTGTGAAATCGAAGTTGGATTAGACGTACTTTGTGACTGAATTGTACACATGGCTTCAATCAGTTTTTCATTTCCAGCCGCGTAACCAATGCGCCAACCTGTCATCGAATAAGCTTTTGACACGCCATTCATCACAATTGTGCGGTCGTAAAATTCAGGATGCGCGTTCAAGATATTCACAAACGTGCCTTGTTCCCAAAGAATATGCTCGTACATATCATCGGTAGCGATAATGATATTTGGAAAATCTGCCAACACGTCACCAAGTGCTTTCAACTCGTTTAACGAATACGCCACACCAGAAGGATTTGATGGACTATTGATAAAAATCAAACGTGTTTTTTCGGTAATCGCGGCGCGTAATTGTTCAGGCGTAATTTTGAAATTTTGTGCTTGCGTGGTTTCGATAATCACGGGAACACCGTCTGCGAGCAAAACCATATCAGGATATGAAACCCAGTAAGGTGCGGGAATAATAACTTCGTCACCAGAATTCAAAAGAGCTTGCGTTAAATTAAACGAACTTTGTTTGCCACCACATGAAACTAAAATTTGTTTCGCGTTGTAATCCAACCCGTTGTCGTTTTTGAATTTATCGATAATCGCTTTTTTCAAAGGTGGAATGCCATCGACAGCGGTGTATTTTGTAAAACCTTTATTAATCGCGTCAATAGCGGCTTGTTTAATAAAATCAGGCGTATCGAAATCAGGTTCGCCTGCACCTAAACCAATAATGTCATGACCTGCGGCTCGCATTTGAGCGGCACGGGCGGTGATAGCCAAGGTCGGGGAAGGTTTTACTGCATTTACACGATTAGAAAGTTTGATGCTCATTGTTTTGTACAAGTCTGTATATTTAGGCAAAAATAAAGGCGCAAAGCAAAACGCCTTGCACCTGTTTTAGTGAATTAACGTGCGTTTTGCAGTGCCGCGATACGGTCTTCAAGTGGAGGATGTGTCATGAATAATTTCATTGTGCCGCCGCCACTGATACCAAATGCTGCCAATTGACCAGGTAAGTCTTCTGGGTCATGAGCGCGTTGTAAAGCTTGTAACGCGGCAATCATTTTTTCACGTCCCGCTAAATTCGCGCCACCGGCATCGGCTCTGAATTCGCGATAACGTGAAAACCACATCGTCAACATTGAAGCTAAAATACCTAACGCAATCTGGGCGACCATTTGGGTAACATAATATGCCCAGCCGTAACCTTCGTCTTCGTTTTTCAATAGCACTTTGTCTACAAAATGCCCGATAATCGTAGCGAAGAAATAAACAAAGGTATTCACCACGCCTTGCATCAACGCCATCGTAATCATGTCACCGTTTGCCACGTGACTAATTTCATGACCGACCACGGCTTCAACTTCATCAGCACTCATAGCGTGTAATAAACCTGTACTGACGGCAACTAAGGCACTATTTCGACTCGCTCCCGTTGCAAACGCATTTGGTTCCGCAGCTTCAAAAATACCCACTTCTGGCATTCCAATTCCCGCGTGTTGCGCTTGACGTGCCACAATATCAAGCAGCCATTTTTCAGTTTGATTTTGTGGTGATTCGATAATCACAACGCCCATCATTCTTTTTGCAGACCATTTCGACATCATTAACGAAATGACTGAACCCGATGAACCAATAATTGCCGACATTAGCAACAATTTTTCCAAATCCAAATCAACGCCGTTTGCCGCCAACGAACTGTGCAAACCTAACAGATTAAAAATAGTACCAATCACCACCATCACGGCAATGTTTGTCGCTAAAAATAGAAAGATGCGTTTCATAAAATAACTCTCTTGATTAAATGAATTAAAGTTATAACTTAACGATTTTGATATAAAAAGCAAGTCTTAGAGCTTTTCCCGAAAAACAAAATAGACCGCACCAATTAAACAAAAGAATGCCCATAAATAATCGAGCTTCAACGGTTCACGTAAATAATAAATTGAAAACGGCACAAACAACGATAGCGTAATTACTTCTTGAATAATTTTGAGTTGCCCGACATTCAATACGCTATAGCCAATTCGATTAGCAGGAACTTGCAATAAATACTCAAATAAGGCGATAAACCAGCTTACAAATGCAGCGACAAACCACGGTTTGTCATGCAATTCTTTCAAATGTGCGTACCACGCAAAGGTCATGAAAACGTTGCTACATACTAATAAAAATATACTCAGTACGACGGGATACTGACTTGTCAACGCTATAAAATTATTCCAATTCATCTTTGATTAGCGCGTTAAATTCATGCGTTTTTTCGAGCATCGCATTGTATTTTGCTTCAACTTTATCCATGACCTCACTCAAAAAACGTGTTAAATCTTCGTCGTCCAATTTTTTAGCAAATGACAAAATATAACCTTCCAAATCGCTCATCGTGTCGGCATCAACAACTTCTTCCAAAAATAATACTGATTTAGATGATTCTAGTGCGTTGAATAAATCTGTACCTGCGAGCGGTTTTTTTAATTCTTTTTGAAGATTATCGACATTTTTAATAATTTGAATGGCAACTTGATGCGCTATTTTTAACAATGAAAGTTTTTCAGTAAAACGATAAAGTTCGGCAGCGGCTTGACGAATTTCGGTCAATGCAGTTTTTAACGCTATGGGCGTAACGACGGTGTTTTGCATAAAAAATCACTCAGTTAAACAATTTAGAATGCGCTAATTATAGGGCAATTTTAAATTGTTCGACCAATCCTGTTACCCGTGTGATGCTGATTTGAACGGTGGCGATAAAAATCGCTTCGGTGGTGACTAATTTGATGCGTTCTTTGGCGCGAGTAATTGCGGTATACAGCAATTCTTTGGTCAAAATAGTTTGTTGATATTCGGGCAAACATACACAAATTTCCTCGAATTCTGAACCTTGGCTTTTGTGAATAGTCATAGCAAAAACCGTTTCGCAATTCGGCAAACGTGCGGGTGAATAGCCTTGTGAATTACCGTCTTGACGTGGAAAAAAAACTTTAATTTCGCCGTGTTCATCGGGTAGACATATACCAATATCGCCGTTGTACAACTGCAACGTGGCGTTATTTTGTGTAATCATCACAGGTCGACCGATATACCACGTTGTTGATAAATTGATATATTTTTTGCTTTGCAAGGCTTTCTCTAAACGGTAATTTAAATCCGAAACGCTATTTGTTCCCTCGCGGTGGGCGCATAGAATTTGGAATTTATTAAATGCAGCATAAATATCTGAGAAATTAGCTCTCGTTTTAATCAGCTCAAAATATTCGGTGTGTTTTTCAACCAAATAAACTAAAAAATCGTCGCCTAAATGTTCAATCACGGCATCTTTGTTTCGCGTAAGTTTCCATGCTTGAGAGGCATTTTTTTGGTTGATAGCTTGTGCGAAGGCTTTGATTTCGTCTTTGAAACGATAGGTTTTTTGTAATTCAATTGTATTTTTCGGTAACGCTTCAGTTAAATCGGCTAAAACTGTTCCCGATTCGACAGAAGAAAGTTGTTCTTTATCGCCTAATAAAATCAAACGTGCAGATGGTTTTATCGCCGCGACGAGTTTGCTCATCATGGCTAAATCAATCATTGACGCTTCATCGATGACGATTAAATCGTAAGGCAATAGATTTTTTTCATTGTAACGAAAATAGGGTGATGGTGGTTTTGCACCGAGTAGACGATGAATTGTTGTAACGGTTTCTGGCAAAACGTCTTTTATGGATTGCTCATATTTTAATGTTGTTTTGCTGTTTGTGATGGATTCCTGCAAACGCATCGCTGCTTTGCCTGTTGGCGCGGCGAGTGCGATATGTAATGGTTTTTCAGTATTGATTTGTTGTAAAAGTGCCAGAATTTTAACAACCGTGGTAGTTTTTCCAGTCCCAGGTCCGCCCGTGATGATAGTGAAATTTTGACTGACGGCACATTTTGCTGCTTCACGTTGCCAGTCCATTTCAAAATTGGTTTTTTTTTCAAAAAAAGTATCCAACAAATCGTCTAAATTTGAAATTACCGAATCATTTTGTTGCATGGTGCGAAGTTTGGTAATTAAACGCTGTTCGTAGTCCCAATAGCGGCGCAAGTAAAGGTGGTTATGTTCGTCAATATGTAACGGACGAAGTATTGAATTAGTTTTTGAGGTTGTCGTTAAATTTGAATTGAGCAGAAGTTTTTGTTGTTGTACGTTTAATTTTAGGCAGGTGTTACCTTGATAATATGTAGCAGAAAGTTGAATGAGCAGATTTTCTAGCGTGTCTTTTTCAATCTTAGAAATAGCGGTTGAAGCACTGAAAAATTGTGCAAAAGCAGAATCGAGACGAGAAAATTGCGATAATTCAATCATATAAACGTTTGCCTTGAAAAAGTGATACCCATAAAAAAAGTCTTAATAGAGAATCTATTAAGACTTTTTACTTTGGTACCGAGGGCCGGAATCGAACCGGCACGGAGTCACCCCCACCGGATTTTGAATCCGGCGCGTCTACCAGTTCCGCCACCCCGGCAAAGTACGCAAATTATAACAACGTTTTTTAAAATTACCAGTTTTTTATCCGTTTATTTTTGTTTTTGTGTATTCATTTAAAGAAATCGCGTTTTAAGTTTCAAAATGACACAATCTGTCATCACGCCATGTTATTGTTTTTATCATTCTTTCAAATTCATTGAAATCATCATGATAAAAACAACTGACCACGATAAAACCGCCGTTCGCTTAACTGAAATTTTAAAAAAGTTTAATGAAGGCGAAAAACTCGACCCCAAAGAACTCGCTCTCGAATTCAACGTCACTGTTCGCACCATTCAACGTGATTTGCTTGAACGCTTCGCTTATTTACCTCTACGAAAAGATGGCAATTTGTTTTATCTTGAATCTTTTTATTGTAGGCAAACTCAATCTAAAAGATGTTGAACACTTCGCCTGTTTGTCGGGCATCAAAGCGTTATTTCCCAAATTAAAAGATGACTTTTTGCGTGAACTTTTTGATTCGCGTATTTCGCAAGCCTATTTGGTCAAAGGGCATCATTACGAAGATTTATCGAAAAAAAGCCACGAATTTAAACAACTCGAACAAGCGATTTTGCAACATCGCCTTGTTCAATTTGAATACAAAGAAAAAATCTATCGCGCTGAACCTTATAAATTGGTGAATCACAAAGCGATTTGGTATCTCGCCGCGAAAGTTGAAAATGTGTTGAAAGCCTTTTGCTTTACTCAACTCAAAAGCATTGTTATCGAATGCGACACGTTCACACCCGATGCCACAACGCATCAAATTATCGAGCAAGAAGACAGCATTTGGTTTGCCGAAAACAAACGTGAGGTGGTGTTGAAAATCGATAGTTCTGTCGCGCAGTATTTCAAACGCCGCGATTTATTGCCGAATCAACAAATTGATAAAACTTTGGAAGATGGCAGTTTGATTGTGTCGTCGCGGATTGCTCACGACCACCAAATTTTGCCGCTAATTCGATATTGGTTGCCGAATGTGCAAGTGATTAGTCCAAATGAATTGCGT
>JAQTOX010000031.1 GCA_028713055.1 Methylococcales bacterium
ATGCTGCTGTGGCACTTTTAGATGAAGGTGCAACCGTGCCATTTATTTCGCGTTATCGAAAAGAAGTTACCGGCGGTTTGGACGATACGCAATTACGTTTGCTTGAAGAACGTTTGAGTTATTTGCGTGAATTAAATGCACGTCGCGCCACGATTTTAGAAAGTATAGCTTCACAAGAAAAACTCACGCCTGCGCTCGAAGCCGCCATTAACGCGGCGGAAACAAAAACGTTGCTTGAAGATTTATATTTGCCTTTCAAACCTAAACGCAGAACGAAAGCACAAATTGCGCGTGAAGCCGGTTTAGAACCGCTGATGCAAGATATTTTGAACAATCGCAATCTATCGCCCGAAGAACTTGCGGCAAAATATGTGAATGCAGAAAAAGGCGTGGCTGATGTTGCCACCGCACTTGAAGGCGCACGACAAATCATCATGGAAAATTTGTCTGAAAACGCGCCATTGCTTGCAGATTTGCGCGAACAAGTTTGGCAACAAGGCGTGATGCACGTTCATGTTGTTGCTGGCAAAGAAACGGAAGCTGAAAAATTCAAAGATTATTTTGATTACCGTGAGCCACTGCAAAAAATGCCTTCGCACCGAATTTTAGCCATGTTGCGCGGACGAAACGAAGACTGTTTGGTTTTGGCTATGCAACCCGCAGAAGATGAAAAATTCGGTCATGAATTGTGCGCTCAAAAAGTCGCGCGGCAATTAAACGTTGGCGATATTTCACAACCTGCGAATGCGTGGCTTTCAGAAACGGCGCGTTTGGCGTGGAAAACAAAACTTTTCACGCGCTTGGATTTGGATTTAAAAAGTCAATTGCGTGAAGCCGCTGACGCAGAGGCAATTCGAGTTTTTGCACACAATTTGCGTGATTTATTACTTGCCGCACCGGCTGGCGCAAAAGTCACAATGGGTTTAGACCCTGGGATTCGTACAGGTGTGAAAGTGGCAATCGTCGATAAAACGGGAAAAGTTGTGGCAACCGATACGATTTACCCTCACCAACCGCGTAACGATTGGGATGGTTCGATTGCAAAATTAGCAAAACTAATTTCGCAACACGGTGTCGAACTGGTCAGCATTGGCAACGGCACTGCCTCACGCGAAACCGATGCGTTAGTGGCGGACGTTTTGAAACGTCATAGCGACTTAAAATTTAACAAAATCGTGGTTTCCGAAGCAGGCGCATCGGTGTATTCAGCATCGGAACTCGCCGCAAAAGAATTTCCCGATTTAGATGTTTCAATTCGTGGTGCGGTGTCGATTGCAAGACGCTTGCAAGACCCACTCGCCGAACTCGTTAAAATCGACCCAAAATCGATTGGTGTCGGTCAATATCAACACGACGTAAATCAAACGCAGCTCGCACGAATGCTCAATAACGTGGTCGAAGATTGCGTAAACAAAGTGGGCGTTGATGTAAATACGGCATCGGTGTCGTTGCTCAAACAAGTGTCTGGTTTGTCGGCAAGCGTGAGTGAAAATATCGTCACGTTTCGGAACGAAAATGGTGCGTTTAAAAATCGCGCTCAACTCAAAAAAGTGCCACGTTTAGGCGATAAAGCCTACGAACAAGCGGCTGGTTTTTTACGCATTTTGAATGGTGATAATCCGCTCGATGCGTCGGCGGTGCATCCCGAAGCCTATCCTGTTGTTGAAAATATCATCAAAAATACAGGCAAATCGATTCGTGATTTAATCGGACAACCGGCGTTTTTGCGTGGACTAAATGCGGCAAATTTTACCAATGAACATTTTGGTTTGCCGACCGTGACCGATATTTTGCAAGAACTTGAAAAACCTGGACGTGACCCACGCCCTGAATTTAAAAGCGTTGAATTCAAAGCTGGCGTTGAAAAAATCACTGATTTAGAAGTCGGAATGCGTTTGCAAGGTGTGGTCACGAACGTAGCGAATTTTGGTGCGTTTGTAGATGTTGGTGTGCATCAAGATGGGCTGGTGCATATTTCGCAACTCGCCGACACGTTTGTAAAAGATCCACGCGAAGTGGTCAAAACAGGCGACGTTGTAACAATTACCGTTACCGAAGTGGACGCACCTCGCAAACGCATTGCGTTGACCATGAAAAGTGCGATTGAGCCAAACGAAATAAAACATGAACCACGCAAAGTGGAATCCGCGCCCAAAGTAAAACCACAAGCACCTTTGCAAAATAATTTAATGGCGAATGCGTTTGCGAAGGCGTTGAAGAAATAACCTCGTTTTTTGTCGGTTTGCAATTAACCACTGTATCTATTACTTTAACCTCATGGCGTGGGGGAGTGAATTAGTCATCTGCCGAATAGGCAGCTTAGAAACTTTGAACCTGAATTTGGTTAATTCCAGCATAGGAGAATCCCAAAAACTTCCTCGCGCTTTTTTATTTTCATTTTTAAGAGAGCAAACATGAGCGCAAGCAATATCAAAATCGATTCGTATCCCGCATCAGAAAAAATCTACGTTCAAGGCTCACGTCCTGACATTCAAGTACCAATGCGTAAAATTACGCTATCTGACACGCCAGCCCATTTCGGCACAGAAAAAAATCAACCGCTTTATGTTTATGACACGTCTGGCGTTTATACCGACCCGAATGTGGAAGTGGATTTGAAAAAAGGGTTAGCAGCAATGCGTGCCTCATGGATTTTAGAACGTGATGACACCGAAGAACTCCCTGAACCCAGTTCAGAATATGGCAAAGAACGTTTAGCCGATAAAAGTTTAGATGAATTGCGTTTTGAGTTGGTTCGCAAACCACGTCGCGCTAAAGCAGGTAAAAACGTTTCGCAAATGCACTACGCACGTCAAGGTATCATCACGCCTGAAATGGAATTTATCGCCATTCGTGAAAACCAAAAAATGGAAGAAATGCGCGAGTTGTGGAAAGACCAACATCCTGGTGATTCGTTTGGCGCGTCGATTCCTGACGTGATTACGCCTGAATTTGTGCGTGACGAAGTGGCGCGTGGACGTGCGATTATTCCGTGCAACATCAATCACCCTGAACTTGAACCGATGATTATCGGGCGTAATTTCTTGGTGAAAATTAACGGCAATTTGGGTAATTCTGCGGTCACGTCGTCGATTGAAGAAGAAGTCGAAAAAATGCTCTGGGGCATTCGTTGGGGCGGCGACACGATTATGGATTTATCGACGGGTAAAAATATCCACGAAACCCGCGAATGGATTTTGCGTAATTCGCCTGTGCCGATTGGAACAGTGCCGATTTATCAAGCTCTCGAAAAAGTGAACGGCAAAGCCGAAGATTTAACGTGGGAAATTTTCCGAGACACATTGATTGAACAAGCCGAACAAGGTGTGGATTATTTTACGATTCATGCAGGCGTGCGTTTGCATCACGTTCCATTAACCGCAAAACGCATGACGGGCATCGTGTCGCGCGGCGGTTCGATTATGGCGAAATGGTGTCTGGCGCATCACACCGAAAGTTTCTTGTACACGCATTTTGAAGAAATTTGCGAAATCATGAAAGCCTACGACGTGGCGTTTTCATTGGGTGACGGGCTGCGTCCAGGTTCGATTTATGACGCGAACGATGCGGCGCAATTTGGCGAACTTGAAACACTTGGCGAATTGACAAAAATCGCGTGGAAACACGATGTCCAAACCATGATTGAAGGCCCTGGACACGTTCCGTTGCACATGATTAAAGTCAATATGGACAAACAGCTTGAAGAATGTGGCGAAGCTCCTTTTTATACCTTAGGACCTCTCACGACTGATATTGCACCAGGTTATGACCACATTACCTCAGCGATTGGCGCGGCAAATATCGGTTGGTATGGTTGCGCGATGTTGTGTTATGTCACGCAAAAAGAACATTTAGGGCTGCCGAATAAACAAGATGTGCGTGAAGGCATTGTGACTTACAAAATCGCGGCGCACGCGGCAGATTTGGCAAAAGGGCATCCTGGCGCACAAGCACGGGATAATGCGATGTCAAAAGCGCGTTTTGAATTCCGTTGGGAAGACCAATTCAACATCGGCTTAGACCCTGAAAAAGCGCGTGAATTCCACGATGAAACCTTGCCAAAACAATCTTCAAAAGTCGCGCATTTCTGTTCGATGTGTGGCCCGCATTTCTGTTCGATGAAAATCAGCCAAGACGTGCGCGATTATGCGTCGGCGAAAGGCGTTGCCGAAGCAGAAGCCTTGAAACTCGGCATGGACGAAAAATCCCAAGAATTCTTAAACGAAGGCGCGGCGATTTATCACGAGGTTTAAGGTAGTCTTAATTTCAAATTCAAAGGAGAAAATGTATGTCAAATTATTGGGCGGTCGGTGCAAATCACGATGGTGATAATCTTGCTCAGGATTTTTATCTTAGAGGATACTGGGAGATGGGATATAGCGACAAACAACAACCTGTCTTTGCTAAAAGAAGAGATAGCATCAAAAAAGGTGATCGTATTGCTGTAAAAACACGCGATGGGAGAGGTGCTAGAACAATTTCTATAAAAGCCATTGGTATCGTGAAAGATGTTGCAGATGGTAAGGTTTATATTGATTGGAAACTGACTGATATTGTAAATCGACATGTTCCATGTAAAGGTTTCTTTAAAACTATACATGGTCCAATTACGGACGTTGCATGGATAAATGAGGCATTCTGTTTGTAGCGATTCATTTGGTAACATCTTAGAGACAGCCCAAAATCCAACATTTTTGGCTGTCTACTAATTTCGAACTCAATAACATAACCTACCAATAAGAAAAAGCCGCAATGATGAAAACCCTAAAATATCTCATTTACCGCGAAGGCGATTATTACGTTTCACAATGTTTAAACGTTGAAGTGGCAAGTTTTGGCTCAACGATTGACGAAGCTCTGGCAAACTTAAAAGAAGCAACCGAACTTTATTTTGAAGACGATAAAGCCGCGCAATTAGCCTATAAAAAAACGATTTATCACGAGGTTTAAATTGTGGAGTGGGTTCTAAATCCGCCCTTTCAATTCATACATTAGGGGAAAAAAATGAAACAAGTTGCCTCATTACAGTATGGTGTCATTTTCAAAAAAGCCTTTTCACAAATCGACGTGTTCAAAGCGTTTGTGAAAGACATCATCGGTATCGATTTAGAAATTGATAAAGTTGAAACCGAAAAATCATTTGAGCAACGCATTGGTAACGTCAGGGTGGAATTCGATTTATACGCGCAAGATTTAAAAAATCGCGTCATTGTCGAAATTCAACATCAAAACGGTTCGGATTATTATGACCGTTTTCTGCATTATCATTGCGTTGCCTTGCTTGAACAAGCCGCGAATTATCGCAATTACAAACCCGATTTAACGGTTTATACGATTGTCGTTTTGACATCGGCGGATAAACATAAAACCGATGTTGCGGTGATTGATTTTGACCCAAAAGACCGTTATGGCAATCCGCTGAATGAAATCAAACACAAAATTATTTATTTAGCGGTGAAATACGTTGATGAAAATACGCCTGAAATGTACCGTGAATGGTTGAGCGCAATTAACGAAAGTTTGTCTGAGCAAATCGAAGAAACCAATTATCACCGCCCTGAACTCCAAACCGTCATCAATTCGATTGCTAAAAATCTGGTTTCACCCGAAGACAAATATGCCATGATTGAAGAATACAATTTTGAAAGTGATAAGAAAAAACGGTTTGAAGAAGGTCAGCAAGCTAAAGCCTTAGCCATTGCCAAAAATCTATTAGAAAAAGGGCTGGATGTTGAAACAATTGCCGAAACAACTGGTTTAATGATTGAAGCCGTTGTTGAATTACGAAATAACGAGGTTTAAGGTTTTGTAAGTTAATTCGCAAAGGAACAGGCGCGAATAAATCCGCGCCTGTTTTGTTTTAAAACCGCGAAATCCCCACCGCTTCACGCAATTGAGTAATAAACGGCTGACTAATCGCCCGTGCTTTTGCCGCACCGGCTTGTAATTTCGCTTCAATTTCATCAGGCTGTTGCAATAACGCTTCGTAACGTTCCCGCGCTGGCGAAACTTCGGCATTTACTTTTTCAAACAAAATCGCTTTCATCTCGCCCCAACCAATACCTTCTGCATAACGTTTCGCCACCTCCGCCACTTCGTCAGCATTCGCAAACGCTTTGTACATACTAAACAACGTGCAATCACTGGTGTCTTTTGGCTCGTGCGGTTCGAGCGAATTGGTTTTGATTTTGTTAATCAGTTTTTTTAATTTCTTTTCAGGTTCAAACAACGGAATGGTGTTGTTATAACTTTTACTCATTTTGCGTCCATCCAAACCCGATAAAATCGCGCCTTGTTCATCAATCACCGCTTCGGGCAAGGCGAAATGTTCGCCATAAATATGATTAAAGCGTGCGCCAATATCCCGCGCCATTTCGATATGTTGCAATTGGTCTTTACCAACCGGTACTTTATTGGCATTGAATAACAAAATATCCGCCGCCATCAAAATTGGATAACTAAACACCCCCATCGTAATGCCTTGGTCGGGGTCATTTCCTGTCGTTTGCTCATTTTCGGCAACAGCCGCTTTATACGCATGGGAGCGATTCATCAGCCCTTTTGCGGTCACACACGTTAAAAGCCATGTCAATTCTAAAATTTCCGGTACGTCGGATTGACGATAAAACACCGCGTTATCAGTATCCAAACCCAATGCCAACCACGTTGCCGCAATTTCCAAACTTGATTGACGCACCCGTTCAGGTTCTTGGCATTTAATCAACGCATGATAATCTGCTAAAAAATAAAAAGGCGAAAACTTCGCGTCTTGGCTGGCGTTAATCGCTGGACGAATCGCGCCAACATAATTACCTAAATGCGGTGTGCCGGTGGTGGTAATGCCGGTTAAAACAATGGCTTTTTTCATGTAAAACTCTCAAAAGTGACAAGGTAAAAAAATTTAGACCCCCATTTTATAGTAAAATTTTTGGCAATTATCTTAACAATAGGAAAATTAAATGAAATACGATGAAAAACGCGCTTTTATGCGAATCAATATGGATAGCGAAATGCGCTATCGGTTGGTGGATTCAAGCGAATTTAAAACAGTCCGATGCACCTCATTAAGTGGTTCGGGCGTATCATTTGTTAGCGCACAATCATGTGATGAGGGCATAGCAATGGAAATTAACATCACTCCACAAAGCGCGATTACACCCGCATTCACAGCGTTTGTTGAAGTGGTTCGTGTTGAACCGTTAGATAACAGCGAATTTGAAATTGCTGCCGCCATTAAAACCATCAAAGGCTAAACATGTTTACGATTACTAAAGAAGTCTATTTTTGTTACGGGCATCGATTGATGAATCACGGCGGAAAATGTCGGAATCTGCACGGGCATAGTGTGAAAGCGTCAATTTCAATTACGCACGAAAATTTGAATGAGCAAAGTATGGTGTGTGATTTTTCAGACGTAAAAGAGTGCGTCGAAAATTATGTGAATAAGCAGTTAGACCACAACTTTTTATTACACAAAGACGACCCGATTATTCCCGCACTCATTCAAAACAACGAACGTTTTTTAGTTCTCGATGAACATCCAACCGCTGAAGTGTTGAGCAAAATGATTTTTAAACATTTGCAAGCCAACGGTTTTCATGTCACGGAAGTGGTACTTTGGGAAACCGCCAGCGCGTGTGCAAGTTATCGAGAATGATTGAAAACCGCCGCTAAAAAAATTGCCCCTTAACTCTTACTTTAAAAAAACATGACCACTCAAACACCAAAAACCATTTACCGTAAAAATTACACCGCTCCCGATTTTTTGATTCATGACGTAAAACTGCATTTTTTGTTGGATGCTGAAAATACAAAAGTGCTTTCAACGATGACTTTACAACGCAATTCTGTTAGCCAAAACACCGGTAGTAATTTAGTTTTACATGGCGAAAAACTCGTATTGAATCGTGTTATGTTGAATGAAACTGAACTCATGCCAAGTGATTACGTTCAAACTTCTGAAACGCTGACAATTAAAAACACGCCACAAGATGCGTCGTTCATCCTCATTATCGAAAACACGATTAACCCCAAAGAAAATACTGCGTTGGAAGGTCTGTATTTGTCGAACGGAATGCTTTGCACCCAATGTGAAGCGGAAGGTTTTAGAAAAATTACTTATTTTCTCGACCGTCCCGATGTGATGACGACATTTACGACGACGATTGTCGCGGATAAAACCGATTATCCCGTGTTACTTTCAAACGGTAATAAAGTCGCCAGCGGTGAATTTGAAAATAACCAACATTGGGTTACATGGCACGACCCCTTTGCAAAACCTTGTTATTTATTTGCGCTTGTCGCCGGACAATTGAAATGTGTCGCCGACACATTTGTGACGCAATCGGGCAGAAAAATTGATTTAGAAATTTTTGTCGAAGCCCACGACAAAGACAAATGCGCTCACGCCATGCAATCGCTTAAATATGCGATGCGTTGGGACGAAGCCGTTTATGGGCGGGAATACGATTTAGATTTATACATGATTGTTGCCGTCAGCCATTTCAATATGGGTGCGATGGAAAACAAAGGTTTAAATGTTTTCAATACTAAATTTGTTCTCGCTCGTCCTGATACTGCAACAGATTTCGATTATGAAGGTATCGAAGGCGTTATCGCGCACGAGTATTTCCATAATTGGACAGGCAACCGAATTACTTGCCGAGATTGGTTTCAATTGAGCTTAAAAGAAGGTTTTACCGTTTTTCGTGACCAAGAATTTACCGCAGACAGAACTTCGCACGCAGTTAAACGCATTGAAGATGTCACGCAACTCCGCACACGCCAATTTGCCGAAGATGCCAGCCCGTTGGCGCATTCGGTTCGTCCAGATTCGTATATTGAAATCAATAATTTTTACACCTTAACAGTTTATGAAAAAGGGGCAGAAGTTGTGCGAATGTTGCACACGTTATTGGGCGTAGACGGTTTTAGACGCGGCAGCGATTTGTATTTTGAACGTCATGATGGGCAAGCGGTAACATGTGATGATTTTGTCAGCGCGATGCAAGATGCGAATGGTGTGGATTTGAGCCAATTCCGCCGTTGGTATTCACAAGCAGGTACGCCGAAAATTCAAGTTGAATCGAATTATGATGCAGCAACAAAAACCTTTTCGCTCACGCTTTCGCAAAATTATCCAAACCAAACAGAACCGTTGTTAATCCCGATTCATTTAGGTTTGTTAAATTCAACAACTGGCGCGGATTTATTGCCCGAAACGTTATTGCAATTTAACGAAATGCAACAAACGTTTACGTTTGACGCGCTCGAAGCTGCGCCGATTGTATCGATTTTGCGAGGCTTTTCTGCGCCCGTAAATATTGAAATGCCGCGCAGTTTGGATGAATTAGCATTTTTATCACAACACGACAGCGATTCGTTTAATCGTTGGGACGCGAGCCAACTATTAGCCGAGCAAATTATTTTAGAGTTGGTGAAATCGAAATCCGCTGAGGTAAATCCAATTTTGTTGGCAACGTTTGAAAAAGTTTTAAATTCGCCAATTACCGATTTAGCGTATTTTTCATTGTTGCTTTCATTGCCGTCGGAAAATTATTTAGCGGAGCGCATGACGATTGTGGATTTTGACGGTATTCATTTTGCGCGTGAATTGGTGTTAAAAACGCTCGCGGAAAAATTTGAAACACAATTTACGGCGATTTATAACGCGCATCACAAAGAGGAATCAGGCGATTTTAGTCCCGAAGCGATTGGTCGGCGGCGTGTAAAAAATGCGTGTTTAGCATTTTTGAGTAAATTAAATTCGGTTGAAAATTATGCTTTGGCACATTCGCAATTTGAACAAGCTGGCAATATGACCGACCAAATGGCGGCGTTATCGGCAATTGTTCACAATGACCATTCAGCAAAACAAGATTCTTTAAATGCGTTTTACACGCAATGGGAAAATGAACCGCTGGTGATTGATAAATGGTTTGCGTTGCAAGCGAGTAGTCCAAGTGCCGATGCGTTTGAAAACGTGCAAAATCTGCGTTCACATGTTGCATTTGATATGAGAAATCCAAATCGCGTTCGTTCGTTAATTGGTGCATTCAGTCAAGCAAATCCGGTACATTTCCATGCCGCAAATGGTCAAGGTTATGCGTTTTTGGCGGATGCGATTTTGGAATTAAACGCTATCAATCCACAAGTGGCTTCTCGAATGGTCACACCGCTAACGGCATGGCGAAAAGTCGATGACACGCGGCAAACGTTAATGAAAGCACAATTGCAACGTATCATCGGGACAAAAGATATTTCTAATGATGTGTTTGAATTGGCAAGTAAAAGTTTGGGTTAATTACGCGACATTATGAATAAAACACTCCAATTCTTTTTGTCCACTTTTCGATTTATTCAAGCCTATCCGCGCGTCATTATGCCGATATTGACGCTAATTTTGTGCGGTTATGGTTATGAAATGCTAGTGGCTCGCCCTGCCCTGCTTTATCAAGGTACGCCACAAGCCATTTCAACGTGGAATACAAATACTTGGTTTCGGGTGTTGCGAAATAATGGTTTTATTGTGGGTTATTCTGATTTACGCGGCAATCCGTTATGGGTGGAATACGCACTCACGCCTGTTGCCGATAACGCGCCACGCCTAAAACGTCCGGCGCGTTTCCAAACAGATTGGCGCGGGATAAATCGCGTCAGTCACGACGATTATACAAAAAGTGGCTATGACAGAGGACACAACGCGCCCAATTTTGCGATGAGTATGTTGTATGGAAAATATGGGCAAGCGGACAGTTTTTTGATGACCAACATCAGTCCGCAACGCCCAAAGTTAAATCAACAAATCTGGCAACGTTTGGAAGAAGCCGAAATTTCGTTTTTTGCGAAAAACTTTGGCAAAGTGTGGGTGATTACGGGTCCAATTTTTGGCACTAATTCTGAAAAATTATCGTCTTCAGCACGTGTCGATATTCCGAAAGCGTTTTATAAAATTTACGTCACCGAAGAAACAGACAGCAAACCTGCCTTTGCACTGGCGTTTATCATGCCTCAAACTGTGACTGGCAAAGAACCATTGACGCAATTTGTTACCACAATTGATACAGTGGAAGCCCAAACGGGTTTGGATTTTTTGACGGATTTTGACGACAAAACCGAAAATCATTTGGAAGGTACGATTGAAACTGTGCCGTGGAATTTGAACGCCGTCAGTAAAATTTCATCACGTTATCCTTAGTCAGCACGTTAAACTGAACCAAACAAAAAATACTCATAGGAATCCAACATGAACACCTCAACAACTACGGCTAGAAAAAATCCAATCATTAACTTTCATCCAAGTATTATTGTCGACGCAAATAATCACAAAAAATCTGTTGTGTTACCTTACGACGAATGGGAAAAGATTTTAGAAATGATGGAAGAATTCGATGAAATTCGCGCTTACGAAAACGCTAAAGTAGAAGTTGACGAATTTATACCCTTTGAACAAGCTGTGCAGGAAATTTATGCGGGTAAGATTGTGTGAAATTTGCCATTCAAATCAAGCGAAATGCTCAAAAAGCACTGGCAAAAATTCCTTCGGTTGACCAACAAAAAATTATTGATGCCATTTATCAACTTGCGGACGCGCCGTTACCATCAGGATGTAAAAAATTAAAAGGCAAAGAAGCGTGGCGAATCCGAATCGGTAATTATCGCGTGATTTATGAAATTGAAAATGGCGAGCTTTTAATTTTTGTTATCGAAATCGGACATCGCAAAGAAATTTACAAATAACCCCAAAACAGGAATCCAACATGACCACCATTACATTCGACGCATCCGAATCGCTCGCGCAAGAACTTCAGTATTTTGCCCAAGCCAAACAAAAATCACTTAATGCGTTTCTGGTTGACGCGCTTCAAACTTATCTTAATTCCGAGGAAGATTTAGATGATTTAGCGTTAATCAAAGCTCGTGAAAATGAACCCAGCAGTTCTTTAGAAGATGTAATGATGAGATTAAAAGATAATGGCAAAATTTAAAGTTGTCATCAAGGCTTCGGCTGAAAAAGAGTTAGAAAAACTGCCTAATACCGAAATTGCTCAAGTTTTAGACGTGATTTACAGCCTTGCCGAAAATCCGTATCGAGATGGCATCAAAAAATTAAAAGGCAAAAAGAAAAAGTCGCCTTGTTTTAGAATTCGCGCTGGTAATTACAGAATTTTGTACGAAGTGAATAATCACAAACTCATCGTTCACGTTATCGCTGTCGGCGATAGAAAAGAAATTTACAAATAACCCCCACAGCGGAATCGAATTCCATGTTAATTCTGACAGGTGTTGGAACAGTTTAAAATGCAAAAAATTCTAATAATTGCCCCGTCGTGGGTCGGTGATATGGTCATGGCGCAAAGCCTCTTTATCGCGCTAAAAGAAAATAATCCAAACTGTCAAATTGATGTCCTTGCACCCGCATGGTCATTGGGTTTATTGGCGCGAATGCCTGAAGTTAGCCAAACCTTTGTAATCCCCTTAACGCACGGAGAATTTAATGTAAAAGCGCGTTTTTTGTTAGGACGGAAACTGCGAGTTGAAAAATATGACCAAGCCATTGTGTTACCCAATTCGTGGAAATCAGCGTTAATTCCATTTTTCGCCAACATCCCAAAACGCACTGGTTTTTTAGGTGAAGCGCGTTTTGGATTATTGAATGATGCCCGAAAATTAGACAAATCCGTTTTAACCATGACGGTGCAACGGTTTGTAGCGTTAGCTGAAAGCACATCCCCCCTGCCCCCCTTCAAAGGGGGGATGTGCTTTAAATTTCCATTATTAAACGTCATCGAACTTCAACAAAAAACTGTCATCGATAAATTCAATCTGCGTTTATCGCAACCCATTTTAGTGTTATGTGCTGGTGCTGAATATGGTTCGGCAAAACGGTGGACAGAAACGCATTTTGCTGAACTCGCGTCACAAAAAATTGCCGAAGGTTGGCAGATTTGGCTTATCGGTTCAGAAAAAGATAAATTCGTTACTGAAGAAATTAACAAATTAACCGGCTGGCAATGTCAGGATTTTACGGGTAAAACGGATTTGACCGAAGCCGTTGATTTACTTTCATTGGCACACACGGTGGTTAGCAATGATTCGGGTTTGATGCACGTCGCGGCAGCATTGAATAAAAAAGTTGTCGCAATTTACGGTTCATCCGACCCCAAATTTACGCCGCCGTTGCACGCTGATGCAAAAATAGTCACGTTGAATTTGCCATGTTCACCGTGTTTTAAACGCGATTGCCCGTTGCAACATCGACGCTGTTTAACCGATATTTTACCCACGCAAATTTCAGGGCTGATTCATTTATGAAAAAAATCGCCATCGTCAAACTCTCCGCGCTTGGCGACATCGTTCACGCAATGGTCGCATTGCAATTTATCAAAGCGCGTTTTCCAAACTTACAAATCGACTGGTTAGTCGAAGCACGTTTTGCAGATTTATTACGCAACAATCCAGATATTTCAAACGTTTTAACTGTCAATTTAAAAGCTGCTAAAACCAACAAACGCGCTATTTTTGACGAAATAAAAACGGTGCGAGATTACGCTCGTGAAAATTACGATTTAGTCATCGACGCACAAGGCTTGTTGAAATCAGCGATGACAGCAAAATTATTGGGTAAAAACGTTGCGGGTTTTGATAAAAATTCGATTCGTGAACCATTAGCATCGTGGTTTTATACACAAAAAATCGCCTATGCCTACGATGAAAATACAATTGACCGGAATGCCGCCGTTTTGTCACAACCGTTGGGATTTTCGATTTCACGCGAAGATATTTTAACGAAAAAACCATTTTTATTTTTTCATCCACCACACACCAATTTCAGTGAATTTTTACGGCATGATTTGAAAAATATCATATTTGTGATTGGTTCAACGTGGGCAAGTCGCAATTATCCGGCAGCACAATTTGTTGAAATAGCAAATACATTGAAACAAAATTGTCTGGTAATTTGGGGTAACGACATTGAACGTCAAACCGCTGAAACTATGGCAACACAATCTTCGTTTATTCGCGTTTTACCCGCATTGAATTTAAATGATTTAAAAGCCTTACTTTCACAAGTCGATTTAGTGATTGGCAACGATACTGGACCAACACATGCCGCATGGGGATTAAATACGCCATCAATTACATTATTTGGTTGCACGCCGGTAAGTCGGGTTTATCAAACCAGCATAAATAAAGTCTTGAAATCGTCTTCAATTGTGAATCCACGCAAACTCAATAAACTTGACGATTCAATTAAAGAAATTAAACCGATAGATATTGTTGAAATGGTAAACGAATTATTGCAGTTGTGAATGTGTTGATTTATGGTAGTCTCAACGGATTTTTTAAAACCTATTTTCCAAGAGTTTTTCTATGACTAAATGCCTTTCTTGTGGTTATCTACACCCTGAAATTCAATTGAATTGTCCGCAATGTAGCAGCTTTTACACGCAACTTATAGAAGATGACAATACTGAAAAAGTTGAATCTAAAACACCTGGCATCATTGATAAAATTAAGCACAACTTGGGACAAATAATGTTTACCACCGGAGTCCATCATGACTAAATGTCTTTCCTGTGGGTATTCTCGTCATGATCTTCAATTGAATTGCCCAAAATGTGGCAGTTTTTACTCGACAATTGTTGATGATTTTTCAACGGATGATTTGAAACCCGAAAAGAAGACTAATGTGCTATTGACCAAGATTAAAGTACATTTGGAAAAACCTAAGCACCGTTTAATTGCGATTGGAACGGTTATTTTTTTAGTCATTGCGGTGATGTTTTTATGAATTTGAAACAGTGTGTTGGCGTTGTTTTGGTCATGTTTAGTTCAAGTGCATTTTCGGCAGCAACGATTGAACATTGGCAAACCTCAAAAGGTAGTCGGGTTTATTTTGTGCCGACTGATAGTTTGCCAATGGTAGATATTCAAGTTGTGTTTGATGCGGGGAGTGCGCGAGATGGTACACAGTTTGG
Source organism: Methylococcales bacterium (assembly GCA_028713055.1). GTDB lineage: Bacteria > Pseudomonadota > Gammaproteobacteria > Methylococcales > Methylomonadaceae > UBA10906. The sequence goes on from JAQTOX010000031.1 coordinate 14,982, forward strand.
ACTTTCTGCATTAACTACGGGAATGCTCGACACCGGCGCGGGCGATTGGAATGCTGAAGAAATCGCACAACGTTTTGAAAGTGTCGGCGCAAATTTTGGCGCAGCAAGTTCGATAGATATGGCAAATGTGACGTTACGGACATTGACAGACAAGCCTCTTTTCGACAAATCGATTGAAACAATGCGCGTGATTTTGAGCAAACCACGTTTTGCTGAAACTGATTTTCAACGTGAAAAAAATCGCACCTTGGCGGCGTTGAAACAGCGTGAAGAATCCCCTGCCGAATTGGCGAATATGATGTTTTACAACGCCGTTTATGGCGAACATCCTTACGCGCATCCGAATTTGGGTGTGTTAAATACGGTTGAAAAATTCACTGCTGACGATACGCGCCACTTTTATCAAACTTATTTCACTGCTTCAAATGCGGTCGTAGTCATTGTAGGTAATTTGTCAAAAGCACAAGCTGAACAAACCGCGAATAACTTAGTTTCGGATTTACCACAAGGTCAAAAACTTACGCCATTACCCGATGTTCCAGCGTTAACAAAAGCAACTACGCAACATCTCGAATTTCCTTCAACGCAAACGCACGTTCTTGTGGGTTCAACTGGAACGTATCGTAAAGATCCTGATTATTTTTCACTTTATGTCGGTAATCACATTTTGGGCGGTGGCAGTTTAGTCTCGAAATTATTTGACGAAGTGCGCGAAAAACGTGGTCTTGCGTATAGTGCGTCGAGTGCGTTTATTCCGTTATTGAAAGAAGGTGTTTTTGTCGCTAGTTTACAAACACGCAATGATCAAACCACGCAAGCGTTAGCGGTTTTGAATCAAACATTGGCAGATTTTGTTAAAAATGGCGTGACGGAAACCGAATTAACCGCAGCAAAAAATAATATCATGGGCGGTTTTGCGATGCGCTTTGACACGAATAAAGAACTGGCAAATTACGTTTCGATGATTGGTTTTTATCAGATGCCGCTCGATTATTTGGACACCTTTCAACAAAACATTCAAAACGTCACTGCCGCGCAAATCGCCGATGCGTTCAAACGGCGCGTGGATTTAACACATTTACAGACGGTCACTGTTGGGAAAAAATAATCATGGCTGATAAAAACGCGAAAAAAAAAGCAGATTCTCAAAATGCGACGATTGCCAAGAATCGTCAAGCCACACACGAATACTCTATCGAAGACCGTTTTGAAGCGGGTTTAGTCTTAGAAGGTTGGGAAGTTAAAAGTTTGCGCGATGGGCGCGTGCAACTTAAAGAAAGTTACGTCGATATAAAAAAAGGTGAAGCGTGGTTGCTAGGCGCACATATTTCAGCATTACTTTCGGCTTCAACGCATATCAAACCCGAAGCGGTGCGGCGAAAAAAATTGCTGCTCAATCGACATGAATTAAACAAACTTATCGGTGCAGTTGAACGGAAAGGCTACACAATCATTCCGTTATCGATGTATTGGAAAAACGGGCGAGCAAAATTAGAAATTGGTTTGGCAAAAGGTAAACAGTTACACGACAAACGCGCTGCGTCAAAAGATCAAGATTGGAAACGCGAACAAGCACGAATTATGAAAAAGGGTTAGTCACAATGAGAGAGGAAAATAAATGATTATTAACGGTGTCACGATAGACGCGACGTTCGCCGAAGCCTTTCCGATGAAAGGTACACGGGCGATTATCACCGCGCAAAATGAAAAATGGGCAATGATTGCCGCGCAAGCCATGACCGGATTTGCGACATCAGTAATTGCATGCGGTTGTGAAGCGGGCATCGAGCGCGTTTTAACGCCTGACGAAACGCCCGACGGTAGACCTGGCGTAGCCATTATGATTTTCGCAATGGGTGGTAAAGGATTAGCGAAACAACTCGAAACACGCGCGGGTCAATGCGTTTTAACATCACCAACGTCTGCCTTATTTGCAGGTATCGATGGTGGCATTCGTATTCCATTAGGTAAAAATCTACGTTATTTTGGTGACGGGTTTCAAACAGCAAAAGTCATTTCAGGCAAACGTTATTGGCGTATTCCCGTGATGGATGGCGAGTTTTTAGCCGAAGCTACAACGGGTCAAGTCGATGCCATCGGCGGAGGTAATTTCCTAGTGTTAGCACAATCACAACCGCAAGCTCTTGCGGCATGTGAAGCGGCGATTGAAGAAATGAAAAAAATCCCCAACGTGATTATGCCCTTCCCTGGCGGCGTAGTACGTTCAGGTTCCAAAGTCGGTTCAAAATACAAAGCCCTCGGCGCATCAACTAACGATGCTTTTTGTCCAACCTTGAAAGGTTCAACAAAGAAAACCGATTTATCACCCGACATTGAATCCGTGATGGAAATCGTCATCGACGGTTTAACTAAAGAAGACATCGATAAAGCGATGCGTGTCGGCATTCAAGCCGTGTGCGATTTGGGTGCAGAAAACGGCATTCGACGTATCAGCGCAGGAAATTACGGCGGCAAATTAGGGCCGTTCCATTTTCATTTACAGGAGATTATGGCGTGAGCGCATTAACTTTCACTTTAAAAACTCGCCCCGATCAACGTGTCGATATGTCGCCACTTGTTTGTCATGCGTTGGAAAATTTGGAACCCATCGAAATCGCTGCCTTAAAATTACAATGTGGCAAACGTAAAGTACGTGTCGATGAACTTTTTGCCGTCAGTGGTTACGACACCAAACACATCATGATCAAAAATAGTTTTTCAAAACTTGATTACATCGGCAAAAACCTCGATGGCGGTATCATTCACGTCGAAGGGGATGTAGGCGCATATTGTGGCATGGGCTTAAAAACTGGTGTGATTAAAGTCTTTGGCAACGCGGGAATTTACGCGGGTTGTGAAATGAAAAAAGGTCAACTCGAAATTGACGGCAACGCAGGCGATTTTTTAGGTGGCGCACTCGCTGGTAATAAAATGGGCATGAAAGGCGGTTTAATTCTCGTCAAAGGCAACGCTGGCGACCGAGTTGGCGACCATTTACGTCGTGGTACCATTTTAATTGAAGGTAGTGTCGGTGATTATTGTGGTTCACGCATGATTGCAGGCACGATTGCCGTGATGGGAAACACCGGAAAATTTTTAGGTCACGGAATGCGTCGTGGTACGTTGTTGTTGTGGAATATGCCTAAGTTATCTGCGAGTTTTAACGACTGTGGCTCGCACACACTGGCATTTTTACCTATGTTGTTTAATTCGTTTAAGACCTTGAATTCACTTTTTGCAAACAGCGAAAATGCCTTTAATCGCGTGCAACGTTTCGCCGGCGATATGGCTGAGATTGGACGCGGCGAAGTACTGATTAAAATTTAGTATTTAAAAGTGAAACGCATCGTTTTATAATCAAAAACATTGAATTTATAAACCGCTGAATTCATAAAAACTCTTTTATTTTTTACTGAGAAAAACATTATGAAAAACACAATTCAAAAAGCACAACAAGGTTTTACCTTAATCGAATTGATGATTGTTGTGGCAATCATTGGTATTTTAGCTTCGGTGGCGTTACCTGCTTATAACACTTACACGACGAAGGCTCGTTTTACCGAAGTAATTATGGCTACATCACCTTATAAATTAGGGGTTGAGCTATGCGCTCAAACTCTTGGTTCGTTGACGGGGTGTGCAAATGCAACAAACGGCATTCCTGCTAATATTACTGCCGGAACTGGAATGGTAAAATCAGTGACTGTTACTACTGATACAGGAGTGATAACTGCAACAGCTGTTGGTTCATCCACTACACCAGTGAACGGATTAAAAGGCGAAACCTATATCATGACGCCTACTTTTTCTGCTGGAAAAGTGACATGGGTCGCTCCTGACACTGCTGTACCTAGTACCTGTATTGCCGCAGCACTGTGTTAATTCTTAGCTAATTTCGCTCCAAACAAAACCGCCCTTGGTGAAAACTGGGGGCGGTTTTTTTATGTTTCGAAAGGAGTCATCGGCAGGTAGACAGATTTATTTATGCACAAATAAGAAACTATAAATCAATAAATAACCCTATTGTCAATGAAACGATGCGTACTGTATAGTACGCTCCAAGTTAGTTATTTCATTTTTTTGCAACAACCATAGAGACATTATCATGACTACTTTCTATAGAGACGTATTGATTGGCTTGATGTTTATCGTCGGCATTGTTGGATTTATTTCTGGTGAATTCATTATTTCAACAGTGTTATTTGCATTTGCCGCTATTTTTAGCAACGTACATTTGAACCGCCATATTTATGGCTAAGTTTTGAATTCAAATATATCTACCTCCTGATATTTTTACAAACATTGACTCCTCATTGTCCTGTTTGACCTCTCGCTCCCACTGCTTGCATTGGGAGCTTTTTTTTGCCTGTTACATTCTGTAACGCGCTAAAATAACGATTTTCTTAATTATTACCACTTTCAGAGACTTCAATATCATGCGAACTTCCTCATTTCCTTTAAATACTGTCAAAGAAACGCCGTCCGATGCGGAGATTATTAGTCATCAATTGATGATTCGTGCTGGGCTGATTCGAAAATTAGCGACTGGCTTATACACCTGGTTACCACTAGGTTTACGTGTGTTGCGTAAAGTTGAAAGAATTGTACGTGACGAAATGGAAAAAACGGGGGCGTTAGAAGTGCTGATGCCAGGTTTGCAGCCTGCTGAATTGTGGCAAGAAACGGGACGATGGGATCAATATGGTGCGGAATTGGCACGGTTAAAAGATCGACATGGTCGTGATTTCTGCCTTGGCCCAACGCACGAAGAAATTATTACTGATTTAGCGCGACACGAAATCAAAAGTTATAAACAGTTACCGATTACTTATTTTCAAGTGCAAACCAAATTCCGTGACGAAATTCGTCCCCGTTTTGGTGTGATGCGCTCGCGTGAATTCATTATGAAAGATGCGTATTCGTTTCATTTGACCGAAGAAAGTTTGCACGCAACTTATGAAGTTATGTATGCCGCCTATACGTCCATTTTTACGCAATTAGGTTTGAAATTCCGCGCTGTGATTGCAGATTCCGGTTCAATTGGTGGTGCGATTTCACATGAATTTCATGTGTTAGCGGATTCGGGCGAAGACGCAATTGCCTTTTCAACCGAAAGTGAATATGCCGCAAACGTTGAAAGTGCAAAGGCATTACCCGTGGAAGTCGTATTCCCAAATGCAATTGAAATATCCGAACCCGTAGAGCAATACACGCCAACTCAAAAAACGATTGCTGAAATCAGCGAATTTTTAAATGTACCGCCGCATCGTATTTTGAAAACGTTGGCAATCATGCGTAAAAAAATCGATAGCGAAGGCAATGAATCCGAAGTGTTCATGAATTTGTTTTTACGTGGCGACCACGAATTAAATCTAATCAAAGCAGACAAATTATTAGGTGATTTTCGTTTTGCAACGGATGAAGAAATTGCTCAGTATCACGAATGTGAAACGGGCTTTATTGGCCCTAAATTGGATGCAACACACGAGATTATTTTTGATTATTCCACGAAATATATGCGTGATTTTGTTTGTGGCGCAAACAAAACGGGCTTTCATTTGCACGGTTATAACTGGTCAGAAAATGTACAACAAGAACATGAAGATAAATTTCACGATATTCGTAATGTTGTCGAAGGCGACGTGAGTCCCGATGGCAAAGGCACATTGACCATTGCTCGTGGCATCGAAGTCGGACACATTTTTCAGCTCGGCACAAAATACAGCGAAGCTATGAAAGCAGGCGTTATCAATGAAGCTGGCAAAAACCAAATCATGATAATGGGATGTTATGGCATTGGCATTTCACGGGTTATTGCGGCAGCAATCGAACAAAATCACGACGGTCGTGGCATTATTTGGCCGGTGAATCTTGCACCGTTTCAAGTGGCGATTTGCCCGATGAATATGCACAAATCGGAACGTTTACGCGAAGCAACAGAAGCCTTATATCAAGAACTGGTTAATGCGGGTATTGAAGTATTGCTTGATGATAGAAAAGTGCGTGCAGGTTTTATGTTCTCGGATATGGATTTAATCGGTATTCCACATTTATTGGTAATGGGTGATAAAGGTTTGGATGCGGGGACGATTGAATATAAGGCACGTACAGCAGAAGAATCCGAAGATATTGCGATGACTGAAATTGTGAAATTTATTAAGGCGAAGTTGAATTAAATTTGTAGGGGCAACTCTATGTGGTTGCCCTGCTTTTTTATGAAAATTTGAGCATTGGAGGGCAGACACATCAGTCTGCCTCCACATTATTATGCAATCAATTTTAGATATTTTTGATACAACGACTCTTTGTCTTCTACGTGTTTTGGATCTTTGCTAATGCAATTTACCGGACACACTTCAACACATTGTGGAATATCATGATGTCCCACACATTCTGTACATAATTCGGGATTGATAACGTAAATATCTTCACCTTGTGAAATCGCGCCATTCGGGCATTCAGGTTCACACACATCACAGTTAATACATTCTTCGGCAATAATTAGTGCCATTTTTTACCTCGTTTAATTTAATAAGATTTATCGTCAGGGCGATTGAATGAACCAATCACCATATTGAAAAGTTTGGCGCGTTTGACGGTTGGAATCGGAGTCAATTGTACAACGGGATGAATGCAATCTACGGGACATACCAAAACGCATTGCGGCGTGTTATGAAACCCTTGGCATTCTGTACACGCTTTCGAATCAATCATAAACGTTGTTTCATCGTGACTAATCGCCTGATTTGGACACAGTGGTTCACACACGCCGCAAATTACACATTCTTCCATATCAATTGCTAATGCCATCGTCTAATCTCGCAAATTTTTCAATCAATTGTTGATGCACACATTCCGCCACAAAAAACGAAACGTTGCCTTTCAAGCGAGCAATCTCTCGAATCATACTGGACGAAATGAATTCATATTGTTCGGCAGGCGTTAAAAATACCGTTTCTAATTCCGGTGCTAATCGTCGATTCATGCCTGCCAATTGAAATTCATATTCAAAATCAGAGACTGCACGCAAGCCCCGTAAAATTACTCGTGCGCCTTGTTGTCTAGCGCAATCAACTAATAAATTATCAAATCCAATCACGGTAACATTCGCAAATTCGCTCGTAATTTGTTTAGCAAGAGCTACTCGTTCAGCGAGTGAAAATAACGGCGTTTTGGTTTTATTTGCCGCCACTGCAATAATCACTTGATCGTACAACTGCGCGGCACGCGCCACTAAATCCAAATGCCCATTCGTAATTGGGTCAAATGTACCGGGATAAATTGCTGTAATTTTATTCACGGCTTAAAACTCTTCCCAGTCATCGGCAAATGATGAAGCATCGACAACTTTACTTTTAACAGGTTTAACCACAGATGCCGGTTTAACCACGGCTGCTGGTTTTGCCGCAGTATCTTTTTTCAAACGCATAATTGCCGCACCAACAGCACTAGACGCATTACTAAAGCCCGAAACGCTGCCCAATAATTTTTCCGCTTGATCATATTTTTTTTCATTGATGACTTCTGCTATTTTGCCGCATTCAACATGAAATAAAGCATGATGTTCAACGCACTCCCGATAACTTGATAAATGGCTAATTTGTGGATGTGTGTCCTCGTGATGCAGCCATTTACCAAAATCACAGCAATTATCTTTGGAAATAGTCGCCACATCGAGCGTTTCTCGATTGCTAATGGCGGTGCGTAATTTTATTTTCCAATCCAAATGTTTTTTTAGCGCACCATCTAAATCAATATCGATTGCCTCTATTGCTTCGCTCATTACAACAGGTGTCGTTTTTTGGATGGGCGCACTGGGCGTATAGGTTTTCAGAACGGGTGCAACATTTGGTTTAGATGCGCTGTCGGCAATTTTAAAATTCTCCATCGTGACAGACAATTTTCGCGCCTGTTCTTCCAATGCCTCAGCAGAAGCGGCCGCTTGTTCGACAAGTGCTGCGTTTTGTTGAGTCACATCATCCATTTGTCCAATCGCCTGGTTGACTTGTTGAATGCCAGATGTTTGTTCAAATGATGCTGACGTAATTTGAGTAATTGTAGTGGTTACGCCTTGAATAGAATTCACAATCTCTTCCATCGTTTTACCCGCGCGTGCCACTAATGCTGTGCCATCTTCGACTTTATCCACTGAATCGCTAATCAAGGCTTTAATTTCACCCGCTGCACTTGCCGCACGTTGTGCCAAGTTACGCACTTCACTGGCAACTACAGCAAAACCTCGACCTTGTTCACCGGCGCGAGCCGCTTCAACTGCCGCGTTCAACGCCAAAATGTTGGTTTGGAATGCAATCCCATCAATCACGGTAATAATATCAACAACTTTTCGCGAGGATTCGTTAATATCTTCCATCGTGGTCACAACTTGATTCACCACCGCAACGCCTTTTCGTGCAATATCTGAAGATGCCAATGCCATTTCATTGGCGTGTTTGGCATTTTCGCTATTTGCCTGAACCGTCGACGTTAACTCTTGCATACTTGCGGCGGTTTCTTCCAAACTGGCGGCTTGTTGTTCAGTACGATGTGATAAATCGTTATTACCGGCAGCAATTTCTTGGGATGCTGTGCTAATCGTATCGGATGATTCTTTAATTTCACCGACTAACGCTTTTAAGTTTTCAACGGTACCGTTCAACGCATTTTTTGTGTTATTAAATGCACCAACGGGGTAATCCGTCGTAATTTTCTGAGTTAAATCGCCTTGTGCCAAAGCATTGGATAATCGTAATACATCACCAAAAGAAACCTCGCAAGTTTCCATTAGCGTGTTCAGATTCAAAAGCATATCTTTGAACATAAATTCAAAATGATTGGAATCACTACGTTTTGAGAAATCACCTTGTGCGCCAGAAACTACGAGTGCCTCTATTTCTTTGCTGATACCAATTAACGCCGTTTTCACCGCATCAATCGCTTCGGTAATTTTAGCTTTTTCAGCAGGCAAACGTTCGAATTCTGTCGAAAAATCACCACGTGCATATTGAGAAACCACATCAACAACCTGCATTTTTACAGCGATATGTGACTGCACCAACGTGTTAATATCTTGTGCCATTTCGTTGTAAGCACCTTGAAATTTGGTCACATCGATTTTTTCACTAATGAAGCCATCTTTGTGTTTTTGTGCCATGACACGCTGCGCCGAAATCAATCCGTTAATCGTTTCTTGCATCG
>JAQTOX010000032.1 GCA_028713055.1 Methylococcales bacterium
CACCCAGTGGCGGCATACCAGTGCCACCCATTGGCGGCATACCGGTGCCACCCGGTGGCGGCGTACCGGTTCCACCCATTGGCGGCGTACCAGTGCCACCCATTGGCGGCGTGCCTGTTCCACCCGGTGGAGGCGTACCGGTTCCACCCATTGGCGGCGTATCTGTTCCTCCTGCCAGAGGTGGTTGATTATTTGCGTCAGCCATCTGAATTCCCCTCATTAAGATATTAGTTAGTAAGAATAAGTTATTGCGTTTTGCGAGGCGAATTCTAGCTCAATTCTTATTACAGTAAATAACACAATATCAAAACTGTGATGAATATCGCTAACATCATGATGCAAATATATTTGAACTTACGTCTATTTTGGAAGAAGTTTATACGCGCTTGCCCTGTATAGAACGGTATGGTTAAAATGCCGTGACTTAAAATATAACTGAGAGAAAAATATGATTAAAGCAGGGATTGTGGGCGGCACGGGTTATACAGGCGTGGAGTTGTTACGTATTTTAGCGTTGCATTCGAAGGTAGAAATTACAGCCGTAACGTCACGCTCTGATGTGGGAATACGTATTGATGCGCTATACCCAAATTTGCGCGGTTATTTGGCAGATTTGGTGTTTTGTTTACCGACGATTGAATCATTATCAAATTGTGACGTAGTTTTTTTTGCTACACCCAATGGCACTGCCATGTCCATGGCAAAAGATCTATTAAATTTAGGTATTAAACTAATTGATTTGTCGGCAGATTTTCGATTAAAAAATGTAACCGAATGGGAGCAGTGGTATAACTTAACGCACACTAACCCAGATTTGATTGCCCAAGCAGTTTACGGTTTGCCGGAAATTCACCGCGAGGCGTTGAAAAAAGCCGACTTAATTGCTTGTGCGGGTTGTTATCCGACAGCGGTGCAGTTAGGCTTTTTACCGCTACTCGAAAAAAATTACGTTGATGCAGCGCATTTAATTGCTGACGTGAAATCAGGCGTGAGTGGTGCGGGACGAAAAGCTGAAATTGCGACGCTAATGAGTGAAACTGGCGAAAGTTTTAAAGCATACGCCGTAAATGGTCATCGGCATTTACCAGAAATTACGCAAGGTTTAACCACGATGGCAAAACAGGCTGTGAATTTAACGTTTGTACCACATTTAACACCAATGATTCGCGGCATTCATGCCACGTTATACGCAACTTTAACTAGCGAAATAAGTGCCGAAGATGTGCAAAACCTTTATGAAGCACGCTACGCAAACGAAGAATTTGTTGATGTATTGCCATTCGGTTCACATCCCGATACACGCAATGTTCGCGGTAGTAATCGTTGTCAAATTGCGTTGCATTTACCACAAGGTGGAAAAACCGTAGTGATTTTATCGGTGATTGATAATTTGGTAAAAGGTGCGGCGGGTCAAGCAGTACAATCGATGAATATACGTTTTGGTCTGTCAGAAAATCAAGGGTTAGCGACTATAGCATTGTATCCATAATTCTTGACTGTAATACTAGGAATAGCCATAATTTAAACCATTTTTAACCCTAACCAAAACGATGATTTATTATGACAACTCCTATTATTTTTACCGACAGCGCGGCGACAAAAGTACATGAATTGATTGAAGAAGAAGGCAATGACCAACTGAAATTGCGAGTTTATGTTTCTGGTGGCGGCTGTTCTGGTTTTCAATATGGTTTTACCTTCGATGAAGAAGTAAATGACGACGACACGCAAGTTGAAAAAAATGGTGTCACTGTGTTAATTGATTCAATGAGTATCGCTTATTTAACCGGTGCAGAAATAGATTACAAAGACGATTTGAGCGGCGCACAATTCGTGATTCGGAATCCGAATGCCACAACAACTTGTGGTTGCGGCTCTTCATTTTCGGCTTAATAACTCAATCGAATCGCCTCTTTTCCTAACCAAAGTTTCAACTCGTGTAACAATTCATCCGTAGTTTCGACGCGCCACGTATTGCCTAAACGCAAAGTGGCGCGGGCGTTAATTCCAAGATAATCAATCTGTACCACTGTTTCACCGCCTCTTGCAGCTTGTAAAATTTCAGCAAGTTTTTCAAATTGCCCCTCATTATTTTTGAACGTTAGTTGCAACGTTTTTCTAGCTTTTTCAATCGGGTAAATTCTATCGACAGTTAATAATGGCGTATTTAAATAGCTATCCATTGCCAAATTTCCATCAACAATTAACAACCGGTCTTTATAATCGGACGTGAAAATTGTTTGGAACTCGTCGTAAACTTCGCGATAAGCTGTAATTTCTAAACGCGCCGTGTTGTCATCGAGAATCGCAAAGCCACGTGATTTACCTTGTTTGTTTTGACGCGAACCGATGTCAATCGCCAAACCGGCAACACGCACAGGCATAGTCCGCCGATTTGGTGAAATTTCGTTGATTAACTGTGACAATTTTTTGGGCGCAAGTTGGCGTAATTCGTCAGCATATTGGTCAATCGGGTGTCCTGTTAAAAATAAACCTAAAATGGCTTTTTCTTCAGTAAAACGAATTTTGTCTGACCACGCATCCACGGTTGTTGCGTAAGTTGGTGTTGCAGATTCTTCTTCGTTCGCTTCACCACCACCTAAACCAAATAAATCGCATTGTCCCGCCAATTTCATTTTACTTTGATGTTCGGCAACTTTTAACGCGGTTGGTAATTCGACTAAATGTGCGGCACGGTTTGTGTCGAATTCGTCTAACGCGCCAGCTTTGATAAGAGCTTCTGAAACGCGCTTGTTAAATTTGCGTAAATCGACACGCTGACATAAATCATACAAACCCAAAAATAACCCGTTGGTTTTGCGCTCTTCAATCATGTCCAAAATTGCGCCTTCGCCCGCACCTTTCAACGCACCTAAACCGTAAACTAATTCTTTATTATCGTTTACGGTAAATTTGTAATCACAAACGTTAATCGATGGTGGAATGATTTTGATGTTTAACAAACGACATTCTTCGATATTAATCACGATTTTGTCAGTGTTATCCATATCCGCTGAAAGTACCGCCGCCATAAACGCAGCTGGATAATGCGCTTTTAGCCAAGCGGTTTGGTAGGCAACCAAAGCATAAGCAGCGGAGTGTGATTTGTTAAATCCATATCCACTAAATTTATCGACTAAATCAAAAACGTGGTTTGCAATTTCTTCCGTAACTTGATTAGCTAACGCGCCACTGACAAAAACAGCACGTTGGTTTGCCATCTCCTTAGCATCTTTTTTTCCCATCGCACGCCTCAAAATATCCGCGCCACCCAACGTATAACCTGATAATTCCCGCGCAATTTGCATGACTTGTTCTTGATACAAAATAACGCCGTTGGTCGGTTCTAAAATCGGTTCAAGAATCGGATGCGCGTATTCAGCAGCTTTGCGTTTATGTTTAACATTTACGTAATCATCGACCATCCCTGATTCCAAAGGTCCTGGACGAAATAATGCAACGAGCGCAATGATGTCATTGAAACAATCTGGCAGCAGTTTTTTAATCAACTCTTTCATGCCGCGTGATTCCAACTGGAACACGGCGGTGGTTAACCCTTTTTTCAACAAATCATAAGACGCAAAATCATCACGCGGAATTTGACTAATATCGACAGGTGGCAAACCTTTTTTTACATTTTGTGCGTTGATGGTTTGCAACGCCCAATCAATAATTGTCAACGTCCGTAAACCCAAAAAGTCGAATTTTACCAATCCAACAGATTCCACATCGCTTTTGTCGAATTGCGTGACTAAATTATTGCCTTCGCGGTCACAATAAAGAGGCGTGAAATCGGTTAATTTTGTCGGCGCAATCACGACTCCACCGGCGTGTTTTCCTGCATTCCGCGCTGTGCCTTCCAAAATCAACGCCATATCAATCAACGTTTTTACGTCTTCTTCGTTGTTGTAGGCTTGCTGTAAATCGGGGCTATTTTTCAACGCATCGGTTAGCGTAATGCCCACTTCAGTCGGAATCATTTTTGCCAATCTATCAACAAAACCATAACCCAAACTTAAAACCCTTCCTACATCACGAATTACCGCTTTTGCTGCCATCGAACCGTAAGTAATAATTTGCGAAACTTGGTCGCGTCCATAATGGTCGGCGACGTAATCAATTACTTCATCACGCCGATCCATACAAAAATCAATATCAAAATCGGGCATCGAAACCCGTTCAGGATTCAAAAAACGTTCAAACAGCAATTCAAATTCAATCGGATCTAAATCGGTAATTTTTAGAACGTACGCCACCAATGAACCTGCGCCCGAACCCCGTCCAGGTCCAACTGGAATGCCGTGATTTTTTGCCCATTGAATAAAGTCAGCAACAATCATGAAATAGCCCGAAAAACCCATTTGAGTAATGACATCGAGTTCGATTTTTAGACGTTCGTGATATTCGGCTTCATTTGGCACGGCGTGATGTTGCAGGCGTTCAAGCAAGCCTTTTTCAGATTCAGCGATAATCAAATCGTTAATCGTCATCCCGTTTGGCGTGGGAAAATCAGGCAAATAATTCTTACCCAACGTCAGCGTTAATGAACAACGTTTCGCAATTTCAACTGAGTTTTCCAATGCTTCGGGAATATCGGCAAACAATGCTGCCATTTCTTCTGCACTACGCAGATATTGTTGATCGGTATACTCTTTTGGACGACGTGAATCATCTAAAACACGTCCTTGATTGATACAAACTCGAATTTCATGCGCGGCAAATTCACTTTGTTTTAAAAAGCGCACATCGTTTGTGGCAACAACAGGCAAATTTAGTGCAACGGCTAATTCCACAGCGGCGGCGATATAACGTTCTTCGTCTGGTTTGCCGACACGTTGTAATTCCAAATAAAACCGATTTGGAAATAAATTTTGCCAATAGCTGGCGAAACGATTGGCATCGTCTTTTTTATCACTGATTAGGGCTTTTCCAATATCACCTTGCATTGCGCCCGATAAAACAATCAACCCCGCGTTATTTTGTTCAATCCATTCACGTTTGAGCATTGGCACACCATCTTTCGATTGTCCGTGTTGATAGGCTTGCGAAACTAATTCAGTAAGCGTCACATAACCCGCGTGATTTTGGGCAAGAAGCGTTAAACGTGTTGGATTTTCAGGGTCGGCGGGATTAAAAATTAAAACGTCTGCGCCTGCAATCGGTTTAATACCTTGCGACGTGGCAGTTTTGTACATTTTCACTAAACCAAATAAATTGACGTGGTCAGTTACGGCGACGGCTGGTATTTTCAATTCGCAAAGCCGTTTAACAAATGGTTTTATTTTTACTAAACCGTCGATTAACGAAAATTCGGTGTGAACTCTAAGATGGATAAAAGTGGGTTGCATGAATGTTGAAAACTGAAACGGAAAATGACAATCGGGCTGATTGTAACGGGCGGTAATCATAAACGAAAAAGGCTAGCGATGTTACCCGTGCATTTATGCGTTATAATGCTACCCAATTTCACTTTAGCCAAAACAAAAAACGAATGAGTTCATCTTCTCCCTCCCCGATTGATTTTGACGCGATTAAACAATTAACCCTCAATGAAGCCAAAGCGGTTGATCAATTGATTATTGATGAACTACGTTCTGACGTGATTTTGATTAACGAAATCGGGCGTTATATCGTGGGCAATGGCGGTAAACGTTTGCGTCCGATGTTATTACTTCTTGCTGCGAGAGCTTTAGGCGATGTTTCACAAAATCATTTAATTCTTGCTGCAGTCGTTGAATTTATTCACACCGCTACGTTGTTGCACGATGATGTGGTTGATGAATCGGATTTGCGGCGTGGCAAAGAATCTGCAAATGCAGTTTGGGGTAATGCCGCCAGCGTCTTGGTGGGTGATTATTTGTATTCCAGTGCATTTGAAATGATGGTGCGTACCAACAATATGCGTGTTATGGGTTTATTATCCAAAACCACCACAGCAATTGCAGAAGGTGAAGTATTACAACTGCTTAATTGCAACAATCCCGAAACGACTGAAGCCAAATACTTAGAAGTGATTGCACGTAAAACGGCAATTTTGTTCAGTGCCGCTACCCAATTAGCGGCGATTATTTCTGATTCAACTATAGAAACTGAAACAGCCTTAGCACACTACGGTCAACATTTAGGCATTGCGTTTCAGTTGATTGACGATGCGCTTGATTACAAAGCCAGCTCTGAAGAATTAGGCAAAAATTTGGGTGATGATTTAGCCGAGGGCAAACCAACACTGCCTTTAATCTACGCGATTCAAAATGGTACACCTGAAGAAGCGACGATTATCATTGATGCAATCAAAACCGGCAATCGGGATGTTTTCAACGAGGTTTATGCGGTCGTCAAACGCACACAAGCCATTACTTATACCGAACAACGTGCCGATGAAGAAGCGCAAAAAGCCATAGATGCACTTCATGTGTTGCCAGAATCAGACTATAAAAATGCGCTGGTTTTATTAGCGAAATTCGCGGTACAACGAAACTATTAAGACCACCGATAATTCACGTGCGAAATTAACAGAATAAACTTTTGCTCCTGGCTTTATGAAATATCCCGCAACGTTTCGCAATCTTGTCTTTCGCTTGTTATGCCTATTTGCGTTATTACTGATAACAATTTTAGAAGTGGGACCCGTACCTATTTCAGGTTTAGCATTGATGGGAATAGTATTATTTCGACCTCGATGGTTTTACAATTTGGTGCAAAAAATATATCACAAATGACACAGTTTAGACGGTTGGCAACTTAAATTATGAATAACAAAAATGGAGTAACTATGTCGTGGAATGAACCCGGTGGCGGTAAAAAAGATCCGTGGAGTGGTCGTGATGCAAATGATGCCGTCCCCGAATTAGACGAGGCAATTCGTTCACTGCAAAATAAATTGGAACAAATTTTTAGCGGCGGGAACAACGGCGAAAATCAAAATGGTGACGGTTTTTCGGGAAATTCACTTAAAGGTTTAGGTTTATTGGCGGTTGGCGTAGGAATTATTTGGGGGTTGAGCGGTTTTTATATTGTTGACGAAGGGAATCACGGTGTTGAAACACGCTTCGGTAAATACATTGGTACCACACAAGCCGGTTTAAATTGGCATTTACCCACACCAATTGAGCAAGTTACTTTAGTCAATGTCAAACAACAACGTTTTATTGAAGTCGGTTATCGTAGCAACGGTAGTGGCGATTTGGTGAATGGCGGTTCCGTTCCAAAAGAAGCGTTAATGCTGACTAAAGATGAAAATTATGTCGATGTACGTTTAGCCGTTCAATATCAAGTCAAAGATGCGAAAGCCTTTATTTTCAACGTCGCTAATCCCGCTGCAACTTTGAAACATGTTACCGAAAGCGCCCAACGTGGCGTAGTTGGTAGTAGTACAATGGACTTTATTTTGACAGAAGGACGTGGCGAAATCGTTGCTGAAATCAAAAAAGAAATTCAAGAAGTGATGGATAATTACAATTCAGGCATTCAAATTACTAGCGTGAATTTGCAAGACGCACAACCCCCCGAACAAGTGCAAAATGCGTTTGCTGATGCAATTAAAGCACGTGAAGATGAACAGCGTTTAATCAATGAAGCGCAAGCTTACGCTAATGACGTTATTTCAAAAGCGCGTGGTGCAGCAGCTCGTAAAATGCAAGAAGCGGAAGGTTATAAAGAACAAGTTTTGGCACAAGCGCAAGGTGAAACCAGTCGTTTCTCACAATTGCTTACCGAATATACGAAAGCTCCTGACGTAACGCGCAAACGTTTATATATTGAAACAATGGAATCTGTTTTGAGTAACACGAATAATGTAATTGTTGATGTTAAAAATGGCAGTAACGTGATGTATTTACCGCTCGATAAACTGATGCAAAATCCACAAAATACAGCAACTACACCAATTATCAATGCGCCGCACGTTTCGTCTGCAACGGTTGAAGAACCTTTGATTCCGCAAAACATACCGCAAACGGTACCGAGTATTTCTAACAGCAGTATTCGTGGTCGCCAAAATGATATGAGAGGACGTTAAAATGAATCCAAATCAAATCGTATTAGGTATGGCGAGTGTTTTTTTAGTTGGCATGATGAGCGTTTTCACCGTCAGCGAAGGCGAAAAAGCCATTAAATTCCAACTCGGTGAAATTGTTAAAGATGATTACGCCGCTGGTTTGCACGTTAAATTACCACTAATCAATAATATCAAACATTTCGACGCGCGAATTCAAACTATGGATTCAAAACCAGAACGTTTTTTGACCGCTGAAAAGAAAAATGTCATCGTGGATTCATTTGTAAAATGGAAAATCGGCGATGTAAAAACGTTTTATACTGTGGTGGCAGGCGATACTGATCAAGCGAATTTACGTTTAGATCAAATCGTAAAAGATTTATTTCGTAGCGAATTCGGCAAACGGAATATCAAACAACTAGTATCGACCGATCGTGGTGAAATTCGCGAATTATTGATTAAAAATGCCAAAGCTCCTGCCGCTGCATTAGGAATGGAAATTGTCGATGTGCAAGTGATGCGAATCGATTTACCCGAAGAAGTCAGTACATCAGTGTTTCGCCGAATGGAAGCAGAACGTGAGCGTGTGGCGCGTGAATTCCGTTCGGAAGGTGCAGAGGCTGCCGAACGTATTCGTGCAGATGCGGATAGACAACGTGTTGTAACGTTAGCAAATGCGTATCGTGATGCAGAAAAATTACGAGGTGAAGGTGATGCAACGGCGGCAGATATTTACGCCAAAGCCTATAATCAAGACAGCGAGTTCTTTACGTTTTACCGTAGCTTGAATGCTTATAAAAAGACCTTCACCGGTTCAAGTACGTTGGTATTAGAACCGAATTCCGATTTCTTTCAGTATTTTAAAAATCGGAAATAAATTTTTAGATTGAACACATTTTTAAAAATAAACGCTCCGCACTTGGGGCGTTTTCTTTGAATGGAAAAAAGATGCAACAACAAGATGCTTGGCTGTTACCCGACGGCATAGATGAATTACTTCCCGATGAAGCGCAACGCTTAGAAATCCTACGCGCAAAATTACTCAAGACGTTTGAGAACTGGGGGTATCAACTCGTTGTGCCGCCGTTTGTCGATTTTTTAGATTCGTTGCTGACGGGTTCGGGGCATGAACTCGATTTACAAACCTTTAAATTAACTGACCAAATTAGTGGAAAAATGCTCGGTGTTCGCGCAGATATGACTCCACAAGTGGCACGGATTGATGCCCATAATTTAAAACACGACCATCCAACTCGCTTGTGTTACGTCGGAACGATTCTGCACACCCGTGGTGACGCACTTGAAAAATCTCGTTCACCGATGCAAATTGGCGCAGAACTTTATGGTCACGCAGGCAAAGAAAGTGATTTGGAAGTGATTCGTTTAATGTTGGAAATGTTGGCGATGTCTGGCGTTTTAAATGTGCATTTAGATTTGGGACACGTCGGAATTTACCGTGCGTTAGCTGAAGAAGCTAATTTAACGCATATTCAAGAAAGCGAATTATTTGATGTGTTGCAACGCAAAGCCCGTCCTGAATTAAAAGATTTACTCGAAAGTTACAATTTAGCAGACGGTTTAAAAACGGTGTTATTAAAATTGCCCGAATTAAATGGTGATAAAACTGTTTTGGTAAAAGCTCGTGAATTATTTAAATCAGAAAACGCTCAAAAGGCTTTGGATGATTTAGATGCCATTGCCACACAATTAGCACGTTATTTTCCATCGCTTTCAATCAGTTTTGATTTAGCCGAATTGCGCGGTTATCACTATCATACAGGTGTTGTCTTCGCTGCATTTGTACCAACTATTGGCAAAGAAATCGCTCGCGGGGGGCGTTATGACAACATCGGTGCAATTTTTGGGCGCGAGCGTCCTGCAACAGGTTTTAGTGCCGATTTAAAAACCTTAACTGCACTCAATAAGCAAAATAGCATTGAACAACCTACACGCGAATTGATTTTTGCGCCGAATGTTGAAGATGTGGCTTTATGCGAAACGATTCGGGATTTACGCGCTCAAAATCGCGCGGTTGTGCAACAATTACCTCAACAGATCGGTGATGCAAAAAAGTTGAATTGCACTGCTGTTTTAATACAAGACGCTCAGGAAAAATGGGTTGTCACACCACTTTCTAACTGATTAAAAACTGGAATCATTATGGCAAAAAATGTAGTTGTTATCGGCACACAATGGGGTGACGAAGGTAAAGGTAAATTGGTCGATTTATTGACCGAACAAGCATCATCTGTGGTGCGTTTTCAAGGCGGACACAACGCTGGACATACGCTCGTGATTGGCGGACAAAAAACCGTTCTACACTTAATTCCGTCAGGGATTTTGCATGAAAACGTGAAATGTTTTATCGGTAATGGTGTTGTTTTATCGTTGAATGCGTTGTTTGAAGAAATTGAAATTTTAGAAAAAGCAGGGCTTTCTGTTCGCAATCGTTTGTTGATTAGTGAAGCGTGTGCGTTGATTTTGCCGATTCACGTTGCAATTGATCAGGCTCGCGAAAAAGCACGCGGCGGTAAAGCAATTGGTACAACGGGACGTGGTATTGGCCCCGCGTATGAAGATAAAGTTGGACGACGTGGTTTACGAGCGGGGGATTTATTGAACGCCGAAACATTTGCCGAAAAATTAAAAGAGTTGGTCGAGTACCATAATTTCATGCTGGTGAATTATTACCACGTTGAAGCGGTGAATTATGCAGAAGTATTGGCTGAAACGTTACGTTTAGGCGAACAATTAAAACCAATGATGACTGACGTAAGCGAATTACTTTACGCAGCACAAAAACGTGGTGACAATCTTCTTTTTGAAGGCGCACAAGGTGCATTGCTTGACATCGACCACGGTACATTCCCTTACGTTACATCTTCAAGCACCACCGCAGGTGGTGCAGCAACTGGCAGTGGTATTGGTCTGTTAAATTTTGATTATGTTCTTGGAATCACAAAAGCTTATTCAACGCGCGTCGGTAATGGTCCTTTTCCTTCGGAATTATTTGATGAAAATGGTGAACATTTAGGTACAAAAGGTCACGAGTTTGGTGCAACAACAGGTCGTAAACGTCGCACCGGTTGGTTTGATGCGGTGGCTATGCGTAAATCAGCACAACTTAACAGTTTAACGGGCATTTGTTTAACAAAATTAGACGTATTAGATGGTTTAGAAAAAATAGGTATTTGTACGGCGTACAATATCGGCGGAAAAATTGTAGAAACTGCGCCACTTGGTGCAGATTCTTATGAACAATGTGTACCTGTTTTTGAAGAAATGGCGGGCTGGTCAGAAAAATCAGAAGGTGTCACTAATTATGACGATTTGCCAGAAAATGCTAAAAGATATATTCGTCGCTTGGAAGAATTGGTAGGGGTAAAAATTACCATTATTTCGACCGGGGCAGAACGCGATGAAACGATTGTTTTAGAACATCCTTTCGCTTAATTGGAGCAAGCAAAATGGCTGAAAATGCAACCGTAGACGATTTAACCATTACTTACGAAGATAACGGCATTAAAACTGTTAAAGAACTGGATAAAAAAGTTCTAACAAAAGGCGCATGGGCGACATTGATGTTCCGGTATAAAGAATGGAATGCAACGAAAGGTGAATATAGCGATGATAAATTCACCATTCGACGTTATCAAAAACGTGATGGTAGTTACCAGCAAAAATCGAAATTCAATATTTCGAGTGTTGATCAAGCGAAAAGCATGATTGAAATTTTACAGGAATGGACGAAGGAATAACTTTTCAAACGTATTTGTAGGGATTCAGACCAGAATCCCTACACTTTCAAGTGTCGCCAAGACGCATCATCTTCAATAGGCTCAAGATGTATATCAATGTCAATATTGTCAAAAATACTCGCAATTTGTTGTTCGATTGATTCCACTACGTCATGACCCCGCTGCACAGTCCAATCACCGGGTACCAAAAGATGAACTGACATGAAACGTCGTGTACCAGCGTAACGGGTGCGCAATGCGTGATAGTCAATATTGTTAGTTACGCTAAATTGTTCTAGTACATTGATAATTTTAGTTTGCTCATTTGCAGTTAGTGCCGCATCCATCAACCCCGATATAGTGCGACGAATCAATTGCAAACCCACCCACACAATGTTGATGGCTACCAGAATGGCGATAATCGGATCAAGAATTCCCCAATCGTTTAAGCCTAATTGTTTTGCTATTGCCAAACTGGTTTCAAAATAGTTGGCTACGAAAATCACGCCAATTCCAATCAAAATTCCAACTGTTGTCCAGACATCTGTCATCAAATGTTTGCCATCTGATTCCAACGTAATTGAACGTTGACGTTTACCGACACTAATCAAAATTTTTGCTACCACCAAATTGATTATCGATGCACATACAGAAATTGCAATTCCCACATCAAGCTGCTGCAAAGGTTGAGGGTGTAATAATCGTCCCCATGCTGTAATTCCAATACTAATCGCTGCCAGCAAAATCATTACCCCCTCTGCGCCACTCGAAAAGTATTCTATTTTTTCATGTCCATAAGGATGACTTTCATCTGGTGGACGTGCCGCAATGTGCAGCACAATCAGCATAATTACCGCCGCTACTAAATTGATAACAGATTCCATAGCATCCGATAACAAGCCGATTGAATCCGTCAACCAGTAGGCGTAACTTTTCAATGCAATAGTTGAAATAGCAGCAGCAATCGACAACCAGCCGTAAAGTGTGAGGGATTTCTGTGCGGTATTCATAGCACTGCAATGGCTAAAGCTAAATGATGCCGGAGTTGCGTTGAATTAAACTGATGCCAAGATTCGGAGAATGTCGCTAAAAGTTGTTCCCGCTCTTTATTTTTAACCTCAAGATAACGAGTAATCGCGGTCGGTTTTTTGGTATGCGCGCTAGAAAGTTCTCGACGAAAATTTTTCCAATGATTCAAAAAATTTTCTAAAAATTGGCACGCCACTTCGGCATCATTCAAATCGCCCAAATGATTTTGTATTTGCTTGATTTCAGAAATAACCATCGCACTCTCATGACCCAAAACTTCTTGAAAATTTTCTACTGCATAACGAAAGCGTTTCACATCAATTCGAAATTGATGTAAGAGTTCCACCGAAGCGTTGTTCAAAAAAGGTTCATACCCACGCAATATTTCGTAGTAACTATAAATAAGCGAGCTGACAATGTGGCGAATTTGATAACGAATTGGCTTACTCACCGAAATCGGTTTGATACCTTCGCCTTCTTCTTTTAAAAAAGAACGGCTCCAGCCTTAAATCGTTTATACGTTTTACTGTCCAAATATACCAATAACTTAGCTCTAGCACGGTCACGTTGTAACTGACAATATTCTAACAACGGGGCAAGTTCTGTCTGCTCATCAGGTGAACATTGGCGTTGATATACAGTGAATTTTTCAATAAATACGTCCAAATCGCGCACTGAACCCAAAGCTCGGGCTGTTTTTTTTAACCCGCCTTTTAGAAACTTTAATGCACCAGGTGGAAATCCCTGTCCAAAAATTCGGATAGCTGCTCGCATTTGTCGCGTCGCAACTCGCATATCATGCAACACTTCAATATTCTCGCTGGCACGAACGTCACTTTCACATTTTAAAAAATTACGAAAATGGTGGCTTAAAACCTTTTTACCCGCCTCGGCGAGTGCCTGTGTGGGCTGCAAACCTATGATGGACATTTATGTCCTCCGTTATTTTTCTAACAAAGATTTCGCATAAGTTATTGATAACAATTGGGCGCAGCTTTCATGTAAATCTGCCCATGCCGTACTCAGTGTTAATCGCACTAATGCAGCGGTTGGTAAGAGTTTGTCTGTATCCGGTAACGCAGAAGCCCCGACCAAATGAATTAGTAAATCTTCCAATTCCGGATTATGTCCCACCAATAAAACTCGTTGTGTCGTTTCCGGACAACTCGCTAAAACCATTTTCAACTGTTCAATACCAGTTGCATATAACCGTGAATCTTCTTGAATCACTAAACCGACGACATTCAATTCTTGATAAATAATTCGTACAGTCTCAATCGCTCGTTTTGCGGGTGAACTCAACAGCGCATCAGGGATTAAATGCTGAGTCTTCAACCACGCACCCATGTTCTTCGCATCCCGTTTACCACGTTTTTTTAGCGGACGTTCAATGTCACTGACATCGGTTTTTCGGTCAGATTTTGCGTGCCGAAGTAACCATAATTCTTTCATTTTGTCTCCTTAAAACCATTCTAAGCGATATAAATCTTCACGCCGTTTGGCTAAATTTTGTGCTGCCCCACGTGTTCGCACCTGTTTTAACAAATCTAAGTTGACATCGGCAATCAACGTCATTTCTGTATTTGGAGTGGCTTCGGCTAGAATTGCGTCATGTGTAAAAGAAAAATCACTGGGACTAAAAATCGCCGCCTGTGCGTATTGAATATCCATGTTTTCAGCGTGCGGTAAATTTCCGACACTGCCAGTGATCGCAACAAAACATTCATTTTCAATCGCTCGCGCTTGGGAACAATAGCGTACACGCAAATACGCATTTTTCGTGTCCGTCCAAAACGGCACAAAAAGAATTTGTGCACCTTGCAATGCCGCCAACCGCGCTAATTCAGGAAATTCAGAATCAAAACAGACCAATACGGCGATCTTACCACAATCGGTATCAAATACTTTTAATGCGTCGCCGCCTTTTACACCCCAACAACTCACCTCGTCTATCGTAACATGAATTTTATATTGTGCTTCAAATGTGCCATCACGACGCAATAACCACGACACGTTGTAAAGCTCGTGATTACTATATTCCGGTAACGAACCCGCAATAATGTTGATGTTATACGACATAGCCATTTCAAGTAAGCCGTTACGAATATCACGGCTAAAACCGGCTAATGCACGAATCGCATCGGGTGGATGTTTATCGTTAAATAAACCCATCAGAGGCGCACTCATATATTCGGGGAATAGTACGAAATCCGCATGATAGCCAGCAACCGCATCGATAAAGAATTCGGCATGTTTAAGTAATTCTTCGACACTAGTCAAGGTACGCATTTGCCATTGCACTACGCCCAAACGAATCACATTCTTTTTAGATGCACCAACGGTAGGTTGTGTATCGATATAATCCAAATTCACCCATTCAAGCAATGTAGCGAATCCCAAGGATTCTTTGTCGATAGGTAAATAATTGGTTAGTAATTTACGAACGTGAAAGCCATTTGCCAATTGAAAAGACAAAACAGGATCGAAAATTTCTCGATTTTTGACTTCTTCAATGTAACGCACCGGTGTGAAATTTTCAGCGTATTTGACATAACCAGGAATACGACCACCAGCGATAAAGCGGCGTAAATTCAAATTACGACATAATTCTTTCCTTGCATCGTAAAGTCGCCGTCCTAAACGCAAACCTCGATACTTTGGATGGACAAAAATATCCACGCCGTACAAAGTATCTCCATGAGGATCGTGATTAGTTAAATAGCCATCACCAGTAATTTGTGCATAAGTGTGTACATCGCCAAAACGAGAATAATCTACCACCATACTCAGCGCGGCGGCAACTAACACACCATTATCTTCAATTACAATTTGTCCTTCAGAAAAGCGCGTGATTTGGGAAATATACTGCTCTTTCTTCCATGCACCACCAAGATTATCGTAAACGTGTTCCATCAAAATCGCGAGATTGGCATAATCATCCAGCGTCAGATTGCGGAGTAATAATTTATGTTTTTTAGGTTTAGGTTTTTTCATAGTCTGGTGATTGTAATAGTTTTTTTTGACAACTCAATGACACAGTAAAAATCCAATTTTGTCACGCAAAATACATCAAACTGACACGGGGTCGCAACAAATTCGACACGTAACTGAAATAGAAAATCGTTAATCTTTAAGTTATAGTTCAAATTTACAACGAGGCTTAACGATGTCACATTTTGAAAGTTTCAATAACATATCTGCCCAATTTGATTCTCTAATTAAAAATGAACATCGCGTAGATGTGCGTATTCCCGTTTCTGGCAAACGTCATATTTCCGCGTCGATTACCCGCATTGGTTTATTTAAGACTGGTGGTATTGCTGTTGAACTGGTGAGTATTAGTAAATCGGGTGCGTTATTTAGTAGTACACATCATTCATTTACACTCGCCGAATCACTAGGCAAGGATATAACAATTGAATTGTCCTTAGATGGTGAATGTTTTGAATATGAAGCCAATATCGTTCGGCAAGATACAATTAACGATTTGTATGGTATTAAATTCAATCAACACGTTGAAGCAATGGATGATTACTTGGTTGAATTTTCAGTCTCACCAGATTACGGCTTTGACGCATCACATTCTGTTTGGTTTGATTTGGCGACAGTGTAACAAAACACTGTTTGTTTAAACTGTTACGGCGCATAATCGTCTGCGATGTTAGGCAGTTTTGTTTAACCGGAATGGAATAGATATGAAAAAATTAAATCAAGTGGCTATGTCGTTTATGTTGGTTTTTTCTGCAAACATCGTTTTTGCAGATGTCGACTTAGAATCGATAAACGAAGTGGTCGGTACCTGGAAGCTCGAATCCACTAAAAACACCGCAAGTGAAAAAGAGGTCGCTCTTCCGCGAGAAGACACTTGGATTTTTAAAAATGGTAAAGTGACCATCATGCACATTCCACGCGAAGGTAAATACTACGACCAACCGCCTGTAAATTATGAAATCGAAGAAGGAAAGTTAAAAGTTGCACAGGTTGGGAATACCCGTTTTGATTTGTTTTCATTAGTTGAAAAAACCGACACCAAAATGATTTTAAAGGGAAAGTTTGGTGGTTATTACTATTTCAACAAAAAGTAGTCATTACAAAAAAGGCGCGAATAACGCGCCTTTTAACAAATTGTGAATGTCTAGTCTTTCATTCGTTGTTCTAATTCAATTTGTGTTAAATGGCGAACATCTTCACCTTTCACCATGTAAATCAAATGTTCACAAAGATAGCGTGAATGATCGCCAATACGTTCTAACGCTCGCACCGTCCACAACATATCCATCGAACGTGTAATATTACGCGGGTCTTCCATCATTTGCGTAATCAATTGGCGAATAATACTCGCGTATTCTCGATCTACTTGTTCGTCGCAACGGGTAATATCTGTAATGCCATCAATTGACATTCGTGCAAAATTATCCAGCGCACTGTGCAGCATTCCCTTGACCAATCCTGCCATGTGTTGCAATTCATGATATTGATCGGTTCGACCTTCACTATTGTTTGAAAGGTAAATTGCCATTTTAGCAATACGTTCCGCTAAATCGCCGATACGCTCCAACTCGTTAATAACACGCAACACGACTAATAATAGGCGTAAATCAAATGCCGCTGGTTGGCGTAACGCGATGATTTGCGTACATTCGGCATCAATTTCCATCTCAAAATCATCGACCTGATTGTCTTGCTTAATCACTAATTCGGCAAGTTCCATATTGCCTG
Organism: Methylococcales bacterium; assembly: GCA_028713055.1. Lineage (GTDB taxonomy): Bacteria > Pseudomonadota > Gammaproteobacteria > Methylococcales > Methylomonadaceae > UBA10906. Next base: position 17,482 of record JAQTOX010000032.1, read on the forward strand.
TCGTTAAAGCTTTCACGGCTTGTTCAATTTGCTCTTCGACCAAACCGCCCATAGTCAAAACTTTATTGCGAATATCTTCTAACTCTTTATTAAAGTTTTCTGAAATATGATGTGCTATTTTACTATTGTCCATTGCTATCAATCTCTTGCTTGGTATCCGCCGGTAACATTTTTTTCAGTTGAATTGTTATATCAGCAATACCTTCAGCTTTTGCGGCAATACCTTCTAATTCGCCGGTCGCTTTAATTATTGCTACTAGAAGACTTAAATCACTTCCCGTAGGCTGACGTAACGCAATTGTACTGACACATTCTGCATCAATAATCGTTTCATATTCATCGACTAAATCGTCTTGTTTTAACACCTGCATCGCTAAATCGACATTGCCCGTAGTAAAAGCCTTAATCGCCAAAGAAAGCTGTTGTTCAACTAAATGACCCATTGCGACAATTTTGGTATGAATCGATTCTAATTCTTCGTCGAATCGTCCTGAAATATGTGGTGCTGTATTGAAACCATCCATAATTTTTCCTCCTGATTAACCGTAACGACCGGTAATGTAGTCTTCGGTTTGTTTTTTCGTGGGTTTAGTGAAAAGTTGACTCGTTGCGCCGATCTCAATCAATTCACCCATGTACATAAACGCCGTGTAATCGGAAACTCGTGCAGCTTGCTGCATGTTGTGCGTGACGATAACGATGGTATATTTCTCTTTGAGTTCGTTAATTAACTCTTCGATTTTTAACGTTGAAATCGGATCTAACGCAGACGCTGGCTCATCAAGCAATAATACTTCTGGCGCAATTGCAATCGCTCGTGCAATCACCAACCGTTGTTGTTGACCACCCGACAAACCAAGTGCATTGTCATTCAAACGATCTTTTACTTCGTCCCACAATGCCGCACCGCGCAATGACGTTTCGACAGTTTCTTCTAAAATCCGTTTGTCGTTAATACCTTGAATTCGCAGTCCGTAAGTTACGTTTTCAAAAATTGATTTTGGGAACGGATTTGGCTTTTGGAATACCATACCAACGCGACGACGTAACGCGGCGACGTTTACTGATTTATCGAAAATGTTTTCGTCATGTAACAAAATTTTGCCGTCAATGGTCACGCCATCAACCAAATCATTCATGCGGTTAATACAACGTAATAAGGTAGATTTACCACAACCTGAAGGACCAATGAACGCTGTTACTTTTTTCTTTGGCATTTCCATATTGATGCCATGTAACGCTTGTTTTTTACCATAGTACAGATTGAGATTATCGACTTTCAGACATGGCTCAACAGGATCATCATGTTTGTGGGTACTGCGTAAAATCGAACTCGCATCAAAGCTGTGCGAGCGAGGTTCTGGTGTTGACATAATTTTAACCTTCTAAAGCGCGGTATTTTTCGCGCAAGTGATTACGAATAAGAATAGCCGCTAAATTTAAGCCAATAATAACTAAAACCAGCAGTAATGAGGTGGCATAAACCAACGGACGAGCCGCTTCCACGTTTGGACTTTGAAAGCCAACATCGTAAATATGAAAACCCAAGTGCATGAATTTACGATCTAAATGTAAAAACGGGTAATTGCCATCCAGCGGTAAAGTCGGAGCTAATTTCACCACACCGACTAACATCAATGGTGCAACTTCACCTGCTGCACGAGCCACAGCTAAAATCAACCCCGTCATCATCGCTGGGCTTGCCATTGGTAAGACTGTGCGCCAAAGCGTTTCAATTTTCGTCGCGCCCAACGCTAAACTCCCTTCTCGAATCGCTTTTGGCACACGTGCTAAACCTTCCTCTGTCGAAACAATGACGACGGGCAGCGTTAATAACGCCAGTGTAATCGATGCCCACAACAATCCAGGTGTACCGAAAACAGGTGCTGGTGCGGATTCAGGGAAAAATAATGCGTCGATATTACCGCCTAAAATGTAGACGAAAAATCCTAAGCCAAATACGCCATAAACAATCGATGGCACTCCTGCTAAATTATTGACAGCAATCCGAATCAAGCGTGTGGTAAACCCTTGTTTTGCGTATTCACGTAAATAAACAGCAGCTATTACACCAAATGGCGTAACAATGATCGACATCATGATAACCATCATAATCGTGCCGAAAATCGCAGGGAAAATACCCCCTTCAGTATTTGCTTCTCGAGGATCTTCAGATAAGAACTCGCCCAATTTCACGACATAATGTTTAATTTTAGCAAACAAGCTCATATTGTTTGGCTGATAAACGTCGACGATTTTTGAAAGTGGAATCACTAACTCCGCACCACTTTCTGTTTTTGCTACCAAACTGTCACGACGAATTTGCTGATGTAAGTCGACAAGTTGTGCTTGATAGTGTTTGTAATCTACGTCATAAGCTGCTTTTTTATCGGCAAAGTCCTTTGCTGTTTCAGAGTTCCAAGAGTTTTTGAGTTCTAACCCACGTTGTTTCAAGCGCAACTGCTCTAAAGCGTAGTTAATTGCACCGAGTTCTTTTTTCTCTAAATGGGTAATTTTCTCATGTAATACTAACGCGGCTTGGAGACGTTCTTGTAAGGTAGCCCACATCTGATCACCAGTAGCTACTACTTTGTCGTTTTCTTTCACGGCCATGAGTTGTCCGTAAAAATTCCCCCATTCACGACGTTCGACAACAATCAAATCTGCTGGTTCGGCTTGCGATTTAATGTGACGCTCTTGAATCCAACGGAAATCAGAACCCGTCAAATCACGGTTACCCGTTTTCATTAAATACTGAATCAAAACATCTTCATTATCTGCCATTTTGAAACCGGTCGATTTCGCCATTAACGCGGGTGTAACAGTCGTGTCAACGTGTTCGCCAATAATGTTTTTCACTGCTCCATCATCTTCTTGATAACTCATCGAGACAATCGGTGATGCCCAAAAATGTCCCACACCACGTACAGCAACTAAGCCCAATACGCCGATAACCATAATCAAACAGGTACTGACTGCGGCGGCATTTAGCCAAATCCACGGACTACCGCTTTTAAACCATAATTTAATCATTTTCAATGCTCATAATTTTTATAGCGAACTGTATTTTTCGCGTAACCGTTGACGAACGACTTCAGCAAGCGTGTTAAACACAAACGTGAACACAAACAGCACCAATGCCGCTAAAAACAACACTCGATAATGCGTGCTATCAACTTCTGCCTCTGGCATTTCAACGGCGATATTGGCAGCTAGGGTTCTCAAACCTTGAAAGACACTTAAATCCATCACTGGCGTGTTACCCGTTGCCATCAACACAATCATCGTTTCGCCGACAGCACGACCAAAACCAATCATAATCGCTGAAAAAATACCAGGGCTAGCAGTAAGTAGCACCACACGAATCATAGTTTGCCAAGGTGTTGCACCTAATGCCAATGAACCAACCGTTAAATGTTTTGGCACACTGAAAATCGCATCTTCGGCAATTGAGAAAATTGTAGGTACTACCGCAAAACCCATTGCAATCCCAACGACTAACGCATTCCGTTGATCGTAACCAATGCCCAATTCACGTTTAAACCAGTCACGTAATGTGCCATGAAATAAAACTGTTTCTAACGGAACACTAATACTAAAGGCAAACCAGCCACTGATTAAAATGACTGGAATTAACATTGCGGCATCCCAACCTTCGGGAATTTTTTGGCATACATTTTCAGGTAAAAATTGTAACCCAAAGGCAAATAACATAACGCCTAGCGGAACAACTACCAGCAATGCAAACAAACCTGATAAATGCTCTTCAATAAATGGTGCGAGCCATAAACCCGCTAAAAATCCTAAAATCACCGTCGGCAACGCCCCCATAATTTCAATCGACGGTTTGGCGTAAATTCGCATTTTAGGTGACATGAAATATGCCGTATAAATTGCGCCCATCAATGACAATGGAATTGCCACCAACATGGCATAAAACGCCGCTTTTAGGGTACCAAATACTAACGGGGTTAAGCTGTATTTAGGCTCAAAATCATTGCTCGCAGAAGATGATTGCCAAATGTAAGCGGGTTTGGGGTAGCTTTCGTACCACACTTTTTGCCACATCGACTTAATTGATACTTCCGGATGCTCATTATCGACTTTCCAAAAATGAATTTTGCCGTCTGCATTTTGAAACAACAGCGCATTGGCACGTGGCGATAAGATGGTCGAAAGTGGTGCGGAAACACTGATTTTTTCTTTAATCAATTCACGTTCGGCTGTCGAATGATAAATGCCCATTTCACCATTTGCATCAACCGTCACAAAACCTTTGCGGCGTTGTTCCGTGTTAATCGAAATCACTGCTTTATCTGAAACTTTGAACACCCGAATTCGTTGGAGTGCTGGTTTATTTAACGCATCTTTCACTAAGCTCCATTGCGCCACTAAACCACTCGAATCACCAATCATCAACGACAAATCTCCCGTTAAGAAACTTACGCTGGTAATTTTTTGCCCTGCATCAACCACGTTTAAATGTTGTTTAATTTCGGGCGCATTTTTTTTGCTCATGTCGATAAAGCTTAAACTTCCATCGTCACTGACTAAAAATAAATTGCGGTCTTCTTTATCCACCAAAATATTGGTGATATTACCCGCAGGCATATTAAGTATTGAATCGGTTCGTGTCAAACTAGCGTCGTCACCGAACAACGATTGTTCTTTTTCAAAACTGGTAATACGAACTTTATCAGCAGTTTTCGCCACAATCGTGGTTGAACCGTCGCCTACTTTGAACGCAATTTTTTCTAATGCTGCACCAGATTCATCAATCACTAACGGCGTTTCACCGAGAGGATATTTTAACGATGGTGTAATGACACGCTTATCCGCATTAAACGTAACTTTATATTGTTGTTTAACAATGACCGCCTGCCCATTTGACAAACCATAAATAATCGCACCTTCGTTTACAGGACTACCCAATGCAACACTACTAATTGCAACGTTTTCAGGCAATAGAACCGTTTTTTGCGCTAAGGTTTTTCCCGTTTTCACTTCAAAGAAAATTACCTTTCCCGTGTCTGTGAAACGCGCAGCGACTTCATTTTGTTCTTCAATCGCTAAAAATAACGTCTTTCCCGCACTTTCTTCGGGAATTGCATACTGTGCAGCAGATTCTGCATTTGCCGATAAAAATAGTGGATACACCACATAAAGCAGATAAAAGAAAATTACCACAATGGCAAAAATAACGCTTAAACCACCCGCGACAACGGCACGTCGCATAATCGCATCTTTGAGTAATCGCCATTTTTCATAGGCTGAGGTAGTCGCTGTATTCAGCGAAGATTGCGTCATCGAATTATTTATTTCAGACATAAATTCTTTTTCAAAAAAGTTCAAGGCAAAAAGCGCAAGGTCAAAGGAATGTTTGAATTCACTTGTACCTTGCGCTTTGGAAAGGTTGTGCCTTGTTTTATTTTAACTTGGCTAACTCTTTTTCAATTACTTTCGCTGGTAATGGAATATAGCCATCTTTGATAACTACTTGTTGACCAGTTTTAGAAAGTACCATTTTCATAAATTCGTTTTCTAAAGGTGCTAAAACTTGATTCGGTTTTTTATTCACATAAACATACAAATAACGTGTCAAAGGATATGAACCATTAACCGCATTCGCAGGTGTAGCTTCAACAAAAGTGGTCGAGCCTTTTTTAGCCAAAGGTACCATTTTCACGCCTGACGTTGTGTAACCCATGCCAGAATAACCAATACCATTCGCTGACGATGTCACTGATTGAACCACAGATGCTGAACCTGGTTGTTCGTTTACGTTATTTTTGAAATCACCTTTGCAAAGTGCGTGGTCTTTAAAATAACCGTAAGTCCCTGATACTGAATTGCGTCCATAAAGTTGAATACTCTTTGTTCCCCAAGCGGTGACACCAGCATCACCCCAAGTATTGATGTCTTGTGCGCCACCACATTTTAAGGTACTAGAAAAAATCGCATCGACTTGCTCCATCGTCAAACCTTTAACGGGATTGTCTTTATTTACAAAGACAGCCAACGCATCGACAGCAACTGGAATCGCGGTGGGTTTATAACCATATTTACCTTCAAAAGCTTCGAGTTCGTCGTCTTTCATTTCACGACTCATAGGTCCTAAATTTGACGTACCTTCTGTTAAAGCTGGAGGAGCGGTTGATGAACCGGCTGCTCGAATTTGAATGTTCACGTTGGGAT
>JAQTOX010000150.1 GCA_028713055.1 Methylococcales bacterium
CGGGCGAAAACGTGCATTGCGTATCAGGCCAATGCAAATACGGCGTGTGTAAAAATTGTAAGGTTCTATCACCCAGCGAAACGCTGTCGCCTGTCAAAACGGGCGTAAAACTGAGTTCTTCTTGTTTCAACAAGCCTTTGAGCATTGATTGGGCTTTTTGCGAAATGAACAATTGTGCTTGCGGCGCACGACGCATGAGTTCAGGCAACGCGCCTGTGTGGTCAGGCTCTAAATGGTTTAAAACGATGACTTTGATTTCTTCGTAACGCGCCACACTTTCCAAACGCGCAAAAAAATCGCTGGCAAATCCTTCTTTAACCGTATCAATTACCGCCACGCCATCACTGCCGCGAATCACATAAGCGTTATAGGTCGTGCCGTTGGCGGTTTTTAAAATGATGTCGAACGTCCGCAAATTTGAATCGAGCGCACCTATCCAATGCACACGTTCAGAGAGTGCAACAGCTTTTGGAGTGCCTGCCGCATTTTCTAATTCAACTGCGTTCATTTCGACACACTCTTGCCGAATCTTTTTTCGGACAACTTTCTAAATCGCCCTCGGTTTCTAAACTTAAAAAATGAGCAACTTCGTCGTTGTCAAAACCCACCATGCGATGATTTTCGATTTCCATCAGCGGACGACGAATTAACAACGGCTGTTGAAGCATCAAAGCAATCGCTTGTTCGGCGTTGATTTCATCGAGATTTAATTCACCGTTTTTAATCGCAGGTGCAGCACGGTTGAACCATTCGCAAACAGGTTTATCTCCAAAAAACGAACGCAATTTTTCAGGTTCACTGCGCCAATCGTGGGTTAGCAAATCGTGTTCAATCAGCCAATGACCTGCTTCAATCAGCAAGTCTTTTTGCTTGGTATTGTTGCCACAACCAACTTTTTCGTAAAAATGTATGAGTGCCATAATCGTCAATGGGCTTGTAATTCAGCCATTGCCTCCGCCATTTTTTCAGGTGGAATACCTGTGAGCGAACCCGCTGGATTAAGCGGCACATTCAACGCATCGAGTATCGCGCCTTCAATCGGGCAAATACTCGCGCATTGCGGTACATCAAAATCACCCACGCATTCGGTACATTTTTTCGCATCGATTAAAAAATGCGGCTTGGCTTCGTAAATCGCTTTGCTTGGACAAAGCGGCTCACACGCAAAACAATTCACACAACTTTCAATAATTTTCAGAGCCATAACGCCTCCTAAGCCGTCGCACGTTGTTTAACTTCGTCGAGTTTTCCCGCGTTTGCCATTTCGTTATAAACCAGCATCACAGCGGCTTCGATGTCTTCCATCGCGTGTTCACCGTTTGGCGTAATGCCTGCGTTTTCGAGCATTTCCCACGGTTCATAACCAATTTTTGAACACAACACCGCTTCGCAACCTTCTAACGTGCGAATCGTGCGTTGCAAAACGCTTTCACCATCGCCGCAACTCGTATCACCTTCGCAATACTGGTCAACTTTTCGATGCGAAATAAAGCGCACGCCTTCGGGCGAGGCTTCGTAAATCAAAAATTCTTTTGCATGACCAAAATGGACATTGATAACGTTTTGACCGCTTGTCGCTACCGCCATTAACACAGGGCGTGTGTTGAGTTTTTCGGCTTTCACTTCGACTTTTGCGGCGCGTTTGCTATTCATTTCGGCTTCGATGGCTTGATGAATCACTTTGCGTTTTTCCATCGCGGCTTGATAGTCGATTTCCATGTCTTCGATTTTATCGAGCGTGAATTCATCGCCTCTATCTTCGCCGAGCATTCCAACTGCATCGGCGCGACATTGACGGCAATGACGCATCATGTTCATGTCGCCCGCGCATTCGTCTTGCAAAGCTTGTAATTCATCATTCGATGGACCGCGTTGTCCCATCACACCGTAAAATGTGCCGTGTTCCGCTTCGGCAATCAACGGCATGACGTTGTGTAAAAACGCGCCTTTGGCTTTGACAATTTTGCTGACCTCGGCAAGATGTTGGTCGTTAATACCAGGAATTAAAACCGAATTCACTTTGACCAAAATGCCTTTGGCAACCAGCATTTCTAAGCCTTTTTGCTGTTGTTCAATCAGAATTTTGGCGGCTTTTTCGCCTTTGATACGTTTGTTTTTCCAGAAAATCCACGGATAGATTTTTGCACCCACTTTCGGGTCAACGCAGTTAATCGTAATCGTGACGTGATCGATATTGTGTTTCGACAATTCCTCGACGGCATCGGGCAACGCTAAACCATTCGTTGAAACACAAAGTTTAATGTCAGGGGCTTCTTCGCTTAAACGGCGGAAGGTTTCAAACGTGCGTTCGGGATTGGCTAACGGGTCGCCAGGTCCTGCGATACCTAACACGGTCATTTGCGGAATGTTTGCCGCGACCGCCATCGTTTTTTTCACGGCTTGATTGGGCGTGAGGAGTTCTGAAACCACACCTGGACGGGATTCATTGGCGCAATCGTATTTGCGATTGCAGTAATGACATTGAATGTTGCAGGCAGGCGCAACAGCGACGTGCATTCGAGCAAAATAATGGTGCGCGTCTTCCGAATAGCACGGATGATTTTGCACTTTTGCGCGAATTTCGTCGGATAAATGATTGAGTTGGTCGTCGCTCGACCCACAAGAACTGGCGGAACATCCGCCTTTTGGTTGTTCGTTTAAAACTGGCAATTCCATCGGTGTCACCTCTTGCTTGATTATTACAAGGGGTAAATGCACAGACTGTACCAGTTAATAATTTGTTGATTTATAAATATTTTATATTCTAAAAAGCTAAAATTGTTGGAAATGCTACAACGTCAATTGTTTAAATTCACACAATCTCGAAGGTCATATAATGGAAACCATAAAAAATCTTAATAATTCGTTTGATACAACCTTTGCTGCAACACGAATACAAAAAGCGCAAGAACTTCTTAATAAATCTAATAAAGCGTTATTGCAGAAAATTGATTCATTTAAAAGAAGCACTTTTTTCAAGCATAAATCTGGAAACAGTCTTTCCCACGACGCATTACAAGAATATGCAAAAATCTTTCGCGTTGATATGAATTGGTTCACTGACCGCAATACCAGCGAAGAAGAGTTTGAAAAATTATTGTTTTCCATTCACGGCGGTACACGATTTAGTACGATTGGCACAGAAACCATTCAGATGATAGGCAATGAAAGTTATGTAATGGCTCAATTTGGTCGTTTTTTTAAATCGCTCGATTTGCCACTAGGTTCTGTGCGTGTAGCAGTTTCAACCAAACCGAGCATTCCCGGTTGTACTCCAGTAGAGAATGGTACATTAGTTTCATATTTACTTGATGGATATGTTCGTTCAATCGAAATTAAAACTGACAGCGGAAAGATTCATACAGTGGGTGGTGATAATGCGGTTAGTTGTGATATAGCGGCTCAAACTGTAAAAATCGATATTATTCATGAAGATGCGCTCGACATTTTCTCACAATTAAAGGGAAACGAAGGATTAGCTGTGTTTGCTAATAATGAAAATGACATTAGGTTGTATGACACCGATACTTTGAAAGCCTCTTCTTATTCATTGTTAATCAATGTGTTGAAAATCCGTAGGGATGAGCCGTCGCTCAAACAACTATGTAATTTACCCATTCGAATTTCACGATATACGAACCCAGAATTATTATGTTTGTACTTTGAGGCATTTAAGGCATTCAAAAAAATTTATTCCTCAAATGAAAAATGGGCAGAAGATGTTACGAAATTTCTAATCAAGTCAATTAACAAGCTGCTATCGCATGAATGTAATGAAAAATTTTTGGTTGCGACCATTTATGCCGTCGAATCGTTAGGATATGCGGCTACTCATCATCCTAAGACGGTCATCTTGCTACAAGATGCGTTATTGAATCATCGTAATAACGACAATTCGAATCGCTATCATCGGCATTTTCGTTGTGCTTGTTTTGTGGCAATGATGACGGCAACAGATAACTTACGATTGAAAAATGATGATTTGTTCTATGAGAAAATTTTGCAGACTTCAAAGGAGCTTGAAAACTGGAGAGAAGCTGTAAAAATTACATTGCAGCTTCCCTAAATATGGCTGATTATTCTTTCATCAAAATAACATCCGAAATGAGCATTTCGTTGTCAGGCAAGCCCTTGTGGAAAATACCACTATTTGGTGCAGTTTCAACACGCCCGAAGTAAAGCCCGAATTTGGGATAAATACTTTCAAAATTTTTATTCCATAAATCAAGACGTTTTCTCACGGTCACAACAGGGTTTTCAGTGTCAGCAACGGCAATTTGCTCACCTGTTTTTGCATCGATGGCTTGTTTCAATGGGTAGATGTTGAACTCCATTTTGCCATCGTCTTTCCATGTTGTTTTTAATTCGGCTTGATACCAGTGATTGTTAATCGATGGTCTAAAGGCATTTAAATCTTCGCGGTCAAGTGTATAAAAAGTGAGCGCATCATCGACATAATTCAATTCAAATGCGTCATAAATTGAGTGGTCTTTTTTCAACCGTTGTTTCAAGGAAAGGCGTAGTTTTGGGTCAAATTCGTGTTTGAATTCAGTAATAACATCATTTTGCTTTTTGCTGTCTGCACCTGCTGCAAGATAGCGTTCTTTATAAGTAGCAGGCAGATTTTCAGGTAAAAAAGCATCTTTAAATTCGCGCGGCTTTGCCTGAAAAACGTGGTAGAACTTCGCGCTATTTTGCGTTGTGAGCGATTCATCTGCATCGTCATCTCGGTTATCATTAAAACGCGCTAAACTACTTTCCAAAATGTCAGGAGCTTTTGCATTTAACAGTTTGAAATTCCAACGCCAAATTGTTTTGTCGTTTTCGTAAGCCACTTTGACATTATCTTTTTTGGACTGACGTGGTGTTTTTATTTCTGTTCGTCCAGATTTTTGCTGACCATATTCGTCAGAAGATAAACAATCTAAATCAAGATTACCGTGAGAACTAAATTTGAATACCGCTTTAGGTTTTGCCAATCCATCAAAATCGTCATCGATAACCGTTAGATGCTTGGCATCATGTGATGGACAGTCGGGAGCTTTGTCAGCGGAATCAATTGAACCTTTACCAAAAACTCGTGTAATCGTTACCACAGGCTTTTCACCTGTAACAGCATTTAGTACAACAGGAGCGGGGGCGGCGATAGAAATATCGACGAGAACTAAAAATAAGAATAACGGTGATATTGCTACCATCCATTTAGAGTATTTTTCCATCACGTTCACAACCTCAGAAATGTCAATTTGGAGAGGCTAGATTCTGCTCTAAAAATATTCTTATTTCCATGTTTAAAAAGTCCAAAATCAGTCCAAAAATGAACTATATATTAACGAACAGGATGTTTTATACTGTCTCGTAGTAATCGCGTCATACAGCACTTCCGCAATATGACGCACCTTGCAAAATCGCCATTATCAACAATAAAAACCGTTGTTAGAAA
>JAQTOX010000033.1 GCA_028713055.1 Methylococcales bacterium
AACGACCCCGCTAATTGTTCATTGCAATACAGGGCGTATTCGACATCGATTTTTATTTCAGCGTGGCGCGTGAGTTCAATCAACAGTGGCGCAATCAGAAATTCCCGTTTAGCGAGTTCCGAATTCAAATTTATTTTCGGAATAATCGCGTAATACAGTTCATTCAAGCGTTGAATAATCGCCGGATTAAAATCGGTATATTTCGGTAAATCAATCACGCCAGTCGAAAAACGATAACCCAATGCTTCAACAATCTCTTCGGTCGAATACGGCATATTGAAATAATCGCTAAACGTGTACTTTTGATTTTCGTTGAAAATAGATTTTTTCATGGTTAATCATCGCCCAATTGTGTCAACAATTCGGCGTGATGCTCGCTGATTAACGGCTGCAACACTTGATCTAAACCACCTTCCATAATGTCATCGAGTTTATAGAGCGTTAAGTTAATGCGGTGATCCGTTAAACGCCCTTGCGGATAATTGTAAGTGCGAATACGTTCTGAACGGTCGCCGCTACCAACTTGCACTTTACGGAGCGATGATTGTTCTGCGTGTTGTTTTTCTTGTTTTGCTGAAAGTATGCGTGACGACAATAACGCCATGGCACGCGCCCGGTTTTTATGTTGCGAACGGTCGTCTTGGCATTCCACAATCGTTCCTGTGGGAATGTGGGTAATTCGAATCGCGGATTCGGTTTTGTTGATGTGCTGACCACCCGCGCCAGATGCACGGTAAGTATCCACTTTCAAATCGGCTGGATTGATGTCAATTGCGTCGATTTCATCCACTTCCGGCATAATCGCTACCGTACATGCTGATGTATGAATGCGTCCTTGAGATTCCGTTTCGGGAACACGTTGAACGCGGTGAGTACCCGATTCAAATTTTAATTGCGAGTACACGTCACGTCCTGAAACTCGTAAAATAACTTCTTTATAACCGCCGTGTTCACCTTGGTTTTCGGTGATAATTTCAGTTTGCCAGCCTTTTCGTTCTGTATAACGTTGATACATTCGCGCCAAATCACCCGCAAAAATAGCCGCTTCGTCGCCACCCGTTCCCGCGCGAACTTCCAAAAAGATGTTGCGATTGTCGTTTGGATCTTTGGGTAACAACAATAATTGCACTTCATGTTCTAAGGCTTCGAGTTGATTTTGCGCGTCCGTTACTTCGTCAACGGCTAATTCACGCAATTCTGGATCGCTGTCATTTGCCATTTCTTTCGCGGTAGCTAACGCTTCCAAAAGCTGCTCGTAACGTTTGTAGCATTCCACTAACGGGCTGATTTGCGCGTATTCTTGGCTCAACGCCCGAAATTTATTTTGATTACTTTGTGTTTCTGGTTCAGAAAGTAACGCCGAAATTTCGTCGTGACGTTCGCACAGGTTTTGCAATTTTTGTTCTATTGATGGTTTCATTTTTACGCTGGATTAAGTTGAAAAATTTCTAAAGCCGCCGCGAGCAAATCATGACGTTCATTTTCTGCTGCGACGCGCAATTGTGAACTGGGTGTGTGAATCAATTTATTGGTTAATGAATGCGCTAAACGCTGCAATGCCACTTCAGCCGATACGCCATTTGTGAGCGATGCTAAGGCTTTTTGCAATGCGTCGTCACGAAATACTTCGGCTTGTGTGCGATAGTCTTTTATCAATGTTTGTGCGCCTTGAGCGCGTAACCAGGCGAGGAAATAATCCACTTGTGTGTCGATAATTTCTTCAGCTTGTTCAGCGGCTTGACGACGCGAATTCATGTTTTGTTCAATCGTGTACTGTAAATCATCGACGGTGTACAAATACACGTCAGCTAATTGTTCAACTTCCGTTTCAATATCACGTGGCACGGCTAAATCCACCATAAACATGGGTTTGCGTTTACGTTTTTTTAAGGCACTTTCAACGCTACCTTTCCCCAAAATAGGTAATTGACTCGCTGTTGACGAAATCACAATATCAGCTTCGGCAAGATGATTCGGAATTTCTGCCAAACTAATCGCATAGCCATTGAATTGTGCCGCAAGCGTATGTGCTTTTTCAAAGGTTCGATTCGCAATGATAATCCTCCCAACGCCTTGCTGACTTAAATGCCGAGCAGCAAGTTCAATGGTTTCCCCTGCGCCAATTAACAACGCTGTTTGTTCGCTAAGTTTATCGAAAATTTGTCGAGCAAGTTGCACGGCTGCAAATGCCACTGAAACTGGACTAGAGCCAATTGCCGTATCAGTGCGAACTTTTTTTGCCGCCGTAAATGTGTGTTGAAATAATTTGCCGAGTAATTTCCCTACCGTTCCCGCATCACATGCCGTTTGATAAGCGGTTTTCATTTGTCCCAAGATTTGAGGTTCACCTAAAATCATAGAATCCAATCCACACGCGACACGAAAAATATGGCGAATCGTGGCGTTATCTGTGTGGTAATACAAATAAGGCGTTAAATCCTGTACAGCGAGTTGTTTATTGTGAGCAATCCAATCGATTAACAAATTTTGATTATCTGATTGCGTGGTGCAATAAAATTCAGTGCGATTACACGTCGATAAAATCGCTGCTTCATTTATACCATTGATACACAGTAAATCCTGTAACGCATTGGGTAGAATGTCGGTTGGAAATGCCAAACGTTCACGAATCGAAACGGGGGCAGTATTGTAGTTGATGCCAAGAGCGAGAAGTGTCATTGAGTAAGCGAATTAAAATGTGAAGTGGCTTTATGATTGCTGCTATTCTAAGAAATCTAGCGGTGTTGTCCAATTGTAAAAATCAGCATTCTAATTTAGGCGCGTTTTCTGCTACGCTATTAAACAAATTCATATTCTGTCACGAACTAGGAACAAGCGTGTTAAAGCTCCCACTTTTATCTGTTATCGGCGTTATTTTATTAGGCAGTTGTGCTGTTGAGACTGAAAAACTTTCTCCAACAGAAACTTCTGTATCTGAAACAGTTTCGCCTTCTGAAACGCAAGTCGAATCTAAACTTACTAAATCAGAATTGCCGCCCATCGAAGCAAAAACAGCAATTGATCCAGATGTAATGTATTTGCTGTTAGCCGCCGAACTCGCCACACAACGCCAGCAATATGGTTTAGCGTATGAAGCGTATATGGAATTGACGAAACGAGTAAAAGATCCAAAATTTGCCGAACAAGCCGCGAAAATGGCGTTACAGATTAAAGATTCTCGCAAAACAAGTGACGCAGTTTCGGCATGGATGAATCAAGAACCGAAAAATGTGACAGCTAAAAAAGTCGCGGCATTAAACGCCTTGCGTGGAAACGATAAAAAAGCAGCTGTTAAGGAATTAAATGCGTTATTGACCGCAGAACCTGAAAATTTTGAAAATGCGTTGCTTGAATTGAGCAGTATTTTACAAAAAGAAGGCAAAGAAAAATTCGTTTATGACACACTTGAAAACTTGTCAGCGAAAACGACGAGTAATAAACCTGTGATTTATTTTGTGCAGTCGTTATTGTCGATGCAAATGAAAAATAACGCACAAGCCGAAAAGAAAATTGAACAAACCTTAGCGTTGCAACCCGATTGGGAGCATCCGTTGGTAATTCAATCGCAATTAGCAATTATGGCAAACGATTTACCGCGAGCGAAAACATTATTGAATGCTGCGATTTTAAAACATCCAAATAATCCAGCATTCAAAAAATTATTGGCACAAACGCTGATTAAAACAACAGAATACGAAGCCGCCGCAGAACTTTATCAAACATTGATTACGCAAATTCCAAAAGATGGCGAAAGTTATATAGCGTTGGCGTTAATCAATTTACAACTTAATCATGATGCAAACGCGGAAACGATTTTAAAAACGCTCTCAGAACAAGCTGAATGGGCATCACAAGCAAATTTTTATCTCGGAAAAATCGAAGAAAAACGCAATAACACAGCGGCGGCAGTGGCGTTATTCGATAAAGTAACCGAAGGTGGATTTGAATTAGATGCGGGTGTTTCGGCAATTAACTTGTTGGCAAAAGAACGTAAATACAATGAAATCGACCAGCGTTTAGAAAAGTTGGTGAAAAAATTCCCTGCTCAAAGATTACGTTTCGTGTTGATGCAAGCGAGTTTGTACAATCAACAAAATCAAGCCGAGAAAGCGTTTAGTTTGTTAAGTGAAACATTGTTGCAATTGCCAGAAGAAAAAGATTTGCTTTATACCCGCGCTTTGGTTGCCGAACATTTGGGTAAATTAGATGTGTTGGAATCTGATTTAAAAAAGATTTTGACGAAATATCCGAATGATGCCGAAGCATTGAATGCGTTGGGTTATACGTTGTTGAACGATGCAAAACGCTATCATGAAGCGGAAAAATATCTACAGCGAGCGATTAAATTACAACCCAATGAACCTGCAATTATGGACAGTTTTGGGTGGTTGCAATTTAAATTAGGTAATTATTCGCAAGCGGCTAAATATCTACAATCCGCTTATGAGAAACAAAATAGCGGTGAAATTGCAGCGCATTTATGCGAGGTGTTTTGGGCAATGAACAGAAAAGAAGACGCGCAAAAATTATTTGATGAGGCGTTGAAAGTCGCGCCAGAAGATGCAGATTTATTAAATTTCAAAAAGCGGTTTTTGGAGTAGTCGCGCGTGAAGAAAATTTTGTTATTGGCGGGCATTTTATCGTTGCAGGCTTGTTCAACATTACCAACTACACCTGAAATCAGGTATCAACCCACTAGCGCACAAAGTGAATTGTATGATTTACAGCGTTGGGGATTTGAAGGACGGATTGCAGTGATTAGTAAAAGTGATGTTGCACAAGCAAGTATCAATTGGGAGCATTCGCCTGACGAAGATTTAATTAAATTATCAGGCCCATTAGGGCAGGGTGCGGTGACGATTCAATTGAACTCAACGGGAGTCACGATTGATCGCGGTGGCGGTGATGTAAAAACTTCGACTAATCCAGAAGAATTTATCAATCAACAAGTCGGCTTATTTGTTCCCGTAAAATCGTTGCGTTATTGGGTAGTTGGCGTACCGGAAAAATCACAAGATGTGACAACGATTGAAAACGGTTTTGAGCAAGCGGGCTGGCGCAATCAGTATAAATCGATGCAGTCTGTAAATGCTCATATTTTGCCGCGCAATATGACGGTGACAAAAGATTCGATGAAATTAAAACTCTTTATTGATCAATGGATATTAGATGACAAACAAAAATGAAATTTTTGAGTGGGGTAAGCGTTATCCTGCACCAGCCAAACTAAATTTAATGTTGCGAATTGTCGGACAGCGCGAGGATGGCTACCACTTGTTGCAAACGGTATTTCAGTTTGTTGAATTGTGTGATTGGTTGACATTTTTGCCTAATGATTTGGGCGATGTTGTCTTAGAAAATGCGATTTCTGGCGTTGAAAATAACGATAATTTGATTGTTAAAGCGGCGAATTTATTAAAGCGTGAAGCAGGTTTTTTGGGTGGTGTGCAAATTCGATTGGAAAAAAATTTACCTATGGGTGGCGGTTTAGGAGGAGGAAGTTCGGATGCCGCAACGACATTGATAGTTTTGAATTCGTTATGGCATTTGCAATTATCGCGTGAAAAATTGATGAAATTGGGACTTTTGTTGGGTGCCGATGTGCCGATTTTTGTCTTTGGTCGAGCAGCTTGGGCAGAAGGTATCGGTGAAAAAATAACTCAAATAGACCTTAAAGAACAATGGGTTTTGATTTTAAAACCAGATTGCCATGTGAACACAAAAGAAATTTTTTCAGTTAAGGATTTGACACGAAATAGTAAATCGATAACAATGGACGAATTCAACGCAGGGCAAGTTCAAAATGATTGCCTTCGCGTGGTTTGTAAGCATTATGAAGCAATTGAAAAAGCATTGTGTGATTTAAGTGTTTTTTCTGAGGCAAGATTAACAGGGACAGGGGCGTGTATTTTCGCATCGTTTGATTCTGAAGAACTTGCTATTGAGGCAGAGCTTACACTTAAGGACAAGTGGCAAACCTATCTCACCAAAAGTTGTAATAAATCACCTTTGTTTGTTCAACCCTAAATTTTTGGGGTTGCAAAACGTAAAATTGGGTCGTCGCCAAGCGGTAAGGCACGGGGTTTTGATCTCCGCATACCTAGGTTCGAATCCTAGCGACCCAGCCAATACTTCTACTAAGCTTAAACCATTCACGGAGTGTTTATGAGTGACACCAACTTAATGGTGTTTTCTGGAAATGCTAACCTAGCTTTGTCTGAAGGCATAGTAAAAAAACTCAATATGCGTCTTGGTATGGCAACACTCGGTCGTTTTAGTGATGGAGAAATTGCATTTGAAGTTGAAGAAAACGTACGCGGAAAAGAAATTTTCGTTATCCAACCGACCTGTTCGCCGACAAATGAAAATTTAATGGAATTGCTCGTTATGATTGATGCGCTAAAGCGGGCTTCAGCAGCAAAAATCACGGCTGTGATGCCTTATTACGGTTATGCAAGACAGGATCGGCGTTCTCGTTCGGCACGCGTTTCAATCAGTGCAAAATTAGTTGCTAAAATGATTGAACAATCGGGTGCAAATAGCGTTTTGACCATTGATTTACACGCCGATCAGATTCAAGGTTTTTTTGATATTCCTGTTGATAATGTTTATTCATCGCCGCTTTTGCTTGGTGATATTTGGCGACAACAGTACGAAAATTTAATTGTCGTTTCACCTGATGTCGGTGGTGTCGTTCGTGCAAGAGCTTTAGCAAAACGGTTAGGGGATGCTGATTTAGCCATTATCGATAAGCGTCGTCCAAAAGCCAATATTTCGGAAGTAATGCACATTATCGGTGATGTTGCAGGGCGAACTTGTATTCTAGTCGATGATTTGGTTGATACGGCTGGTACACTTTGTCATGCTGCAAGTGCTTTAAAAAAACACGGTGCCATTAAAGTTGTTGCATATTGCACTCATCCAGTTTTATCGGGTGCGGCGATGACAAATTTAAGTCATTCGGAACTTGATGAATTGGTTGTTACTGATACGATTCCGCTTAGTCAGGTCGCGGTCGATTTGGGTAAAATTCGGCAATTGAGTGTGGCAGAAATGCTTGCAGAAACTATTAGACGCATTTCGGCTGGCGAATCTGTCAGTTCGATGTATGTAGATTAAAAATTAAAAATAACGTGCAAAAAGCACAAGGTAGCAGAGATGTCTAACGTATTTGAATTTGTTGCAGAAACTCGTAAAGATTTTGGCAAAACATCCGCAAGAGCTATGCGTCGCGCTGGTAATATTCCAGCTGTAATTTACGGTCACGGTGAACCGCAAATGTTGTCGTTAAACCATAACGAAGTAGTTAAGCATTTGGCACACGAAGAAGTGTATTCACACATTTTGGACGTGACAGTAGACGGAAAAACTGAAAAAGCGATTTTGAAAGATGTACAGCGACATCCTGCAAAAGTTCGTGTTTTACATCTGGATTTTTTACGCATCAACTTGGCTGATCGCATCAAAGTTCACGTTCCATTGCATTTTGTTAATGAACATACAAGTATTGGTGGTAAAAAAGGCGGCGTAGCGGCACACACAATGGCAAGTGTTGAGGTTTTTTGTTTGCCAGCATTTTTGCCAGAATTTATTGAAGTTAATTTAATAATGCTTGATGTTGGTCATTCGATTCATTTGTCAGAATTGAGTTTGCCTGCAAACGTGCAAATTGTAGCGTTAACACATGGTATAGAACACGATTTAGCTGTAGTTTCTATGCAGGCTTCAAAAGTCGCTGCTGAATAATTTATTGTGATTAAACTGATTGTTGGTCTGGGAAATCCAGGACAAGAATACGAAAAAACCCGGCACAATGCTGGGTTTTTGTTTTTAGATCATTTGTATTCTGGTGTGTGGTTAAATGAACCTCGTTTTAATGGGCAGACAGCTGTTTTTAAAATCGGCAGCGAACAAATTCGTTTACTTAAACCGATGACATTTATGAATCGTAGTGGGCAGGCTGTCGGAAATGTGGCTCGCTATTACAAAATTAGCCCAGAAGAAATTTTGGTTGTACATGACGAATTAGATTTTAAGGTAGGTATAGTAAAACTAAAAAAAGGGGGAGGGCATGCGGGACATAATGGATTGAGAGATGTTATCACCCATCTAAATAGCAATGATTTTTATCGTTTACGCATCGGTATTGATCGTCCAAGTTCAAGTCATCAAGTGGCAAATTATGTGTTGTCTACTCCGAGTAAAGTTGAAAACGAAAATATGTGTAAAGCCTTTTCTAATCTGAATCTATACTTTGAACAGATTGTTTTGGGAGATATTGCAAAAGCAATGAATGGATTAAATGCAAAGAATTAGAGTTATTTGTTGACAAATATATTTTCGTCTAACATAATATAAAGATGTTCAGGAGGGGTTCCCGAGCGGCCAAAGGGATCAGACTGTAAATCTGCCGGTTCTACCTTCGGAGGTTCGAATCCTCCCCCCTCCACCAAATATATCCAGCGGGTGTAGTTCAATGGTAGAACTCCAGCCTTCCAAGCTGATCACGTGGGTTCGATTCCCATCACCCGCTCCAAAGTTAAAATAAGAAAGCTCATATAGCTCAGTCGGTAGAGCACTTCCTTGGTAAGGAAGAGGTCACCAGTTCGAATCTGGTTATGAGCTCCAAATTTGAAAAATAATTTTAAGGTTATCAAAATGGCTAAAGAGAAATTTTCACGCAGTAAACCACATGTTAACGTTGGAACGATTGGACATGTTGATCATGGTAAAACCACTTTAACCGCAGCGTTAACCAGCGTGATGGCTAAATTACATGGAGGTGCGGTGAAAGCATTTGATCAAATTGATAACGCACCAGAAGAGAGAGCACGTGGAATTACCATAGCAACTTCGCACGTTGAGTATGAGTCAACGCAACGTCACTACGCTCATGTTGACTGTCCTGGACATGCCGATTACGTAAAAAATATGATTACAGGTGCCGCTCAGATGGATGGTGCTATTTTGGTTTGTTCGGCGGCGGACGGTCCGATGCCACAAACTCGTGAACATATTTTGTTATCTCGTCAAGTCGGTGTTCCCTATATCGTTGTCTTCTTGAATAAGGCCGATATGGTTGATGACGAAGAGCTGATTGAATTAGTTGAAATGGAAATCAGAGAATTGCTCGATATGTACGAGTTTCCTGGTGACGATACACCAATCATTCGCGGTTCTGCTTTGTTGGCATTGCAAGGTGATGAAAGTCCGATTGGTATGCCTTCAGTTGTTAAGTTAGTTGAAGCGTTAGATAGTTATATTCCATTGCCAGAACGTGCTGTTGATGGTGCGTTCTTAATGCCTATTGAAGACGTATTTTCGATTTCAGGTCGTGGCACCGTTGTAACAGGACGTATCGAACGGGGCGTGATTAAAGTTGGGCAAGAAGTTGAAATAGTTGGTATTCGCCCAACTGTTGTCACTACTTGTACTGGCGTTGAAATGTTCCGTAAATTATTAGATCAAGGTGAAGCAGGTGATAACGTTGGTTTATTGCTACGTGGTACAAAGCGTGATGATGTTGAACGTGGTCAAGTTTTGGCACACAAAGGAACAATAAAACCACATGCTTATTTTAATTCTGAAATTTATATCTTATCCAAAGATGAGGGTGGTCGTCACACACCATTTTTCAATGGTTATCGTCCACAGTTTTATTTTAGAACCACTGATGTAACAGGTGCAGTTGAGCTGCCAGAAGGTGTCGAGATGGTAATGCCTGGTGACAATATTGCCGTCAAAGTGAAGTTGATTTCACCTATCGCTATGGAAGAAGGATTGCGTTTCGCAATTCGTGAGGGTGGTCGCACAGTGGGTGCTGGCGTTGTAGCGTCAATTATTGAATAAAATTTTTCTCCACTATGAGAGTAGTGGTTAGTTGTAGTATCAAAAATTTGTCTGAATAGGTCAGTAGTTCAATTGGTAGAATGGCGGTCTCCAAAACCGTTGGTTGGGGGTTCGATCCCCTCCTGGCCTGCCAGATAATTTATCTTAATTTCATAGTTCATCTTAAAAGCACGCACTTATGAATACGCAAACAGAGGCATCAACAAACGTTTTTGATGTTGTCAAACAAGTTTTTTCCGTCGTCTTTGTTATTGCTGGAATTGCGGCGTTTTATCATTTTTCCGATACTCGTTTAATTTATCGTGTTTTAGGGTTACTTGTTGTTTTTGGTGGTGTTATTGCCATGCTAGCAACAACAAGTTGGGGCAGTACAATTCGTGCGTTTATCGTTGATTCGCAAATAGAAGTACGGAAAATTGTTTGGCCTACTCGTGAAGAGACAACACGGACGACATTGTTGGTTTTTGCGATGGTATCTATCGTTAGTTTGGTTCTTTGGTTGTTAGATACTTTCCTTTTCTGGGGTGTTCGATTATTGACAGGACAAGGAACATAAAGCTATGTCACATCGATGGTATGTTGTTCATGCGCAATCAAATTTTGAAAATAAAGTTAAGCAATATCTTCAGGAACGCATAATCCGGGAAGGGTTAGAAGATTTTTTTGGAAAAATACTTATTCCAACTGAAGAAGTTGTTGAAATGAAAATGGGGCAGCAACGCAAAAGTGAGCGGAAGTTTTTTCCCGGTTATGTATTAGTACAAATGGAACTGACTAATGAGACATGGCACCTGGTCAGGGACACACCAAAGGTTTTAGGTTTTATTGGCGGAGTTTCTGATCGTCCTGCACCTATTTCCGACAAAGAAGCTGATGCCATTATGAATCGTATCGAAGATGCCATAAACAAGCCACGTCACAAAGTACTGTTTGAAGCTGGCGAAGTTATTAGAATCATCGATGGACCGTTTAAGGATTTTAACGGAGAGGTTGAGGAAGTTATTTATGAAAAAAGTAAGCTGAGAGTAGCCGTACTTATTTTTGGGCGTGCTACATCTGTTGAATTAAATTTTGATCAGATTGAAAAAACTTAGTGTATTAAAGTTGAATTTTATTGATTGTCCCTGTCTTATCTAAAAGTTGGGGATTTTTTGTCTTAGGGGAGCTGCAAAGCGTTTAACCCAATCGAGGAGTTAAGTTATGGCTAAAAAAATAACCGCCTACATCAAATTGCAGGTTAAAGCAGGTGAAGCAAATCCAAGTCCACCAGTAGGGCCGGCGTTAGGTCAACGTGGTGTGAATATCATGGAATTTTGTAAAGCATTTAATGCAAAAACCCAAGATGTTGAAAAAGGTTTACCTTTGCCAGTTGTTATTACTGTTTATAGCGATCGTAGTTTTACATTTATTACCAAAACACCGCCAGCGTCGATTTTGTTAAAAAAAGCGTTAGGTTTGAAAAGTGGCAGCAGTAATCCAAACACCAAAAAGATTGGTACAGTAACGCGTCAGCAATTGGAAGATATTGCAAAAGTTAAAATGGAAGATTTAACCGCGTCTAATTTGGATGCAGCAATCAAAACAATTGCAGGCAGTGCGACAAGCATGGGTCTAATTGTGGAGGGTTTGTAAGATGGCTAAATTAACAAAAAAAGCAAAATTAATTGCTACGAAAATTGATGCAACGAAACAGTATTCGGTAACGGATGCAGTGGCTTTGTTAAAAGAATTAGCGACTTCAAAATTTTCTGAATCGATTGATGTTAGTGTAAATTTAGGTATTGATCCCCGTAAATCTGATCAAAATGTCCGCGGTGCAACTGTGTTACCAAACGGAACGGGTAAAACTGTTCGCGTTGCGGTATTTACACAAGGTGCAAATGCTGATGCAGCAAGAGAAGCTGGAGCTGACATTGTTGGTATGGATGATTTAGGCGACTTAGTCAAAAAAGGCGAAATGAATTTCGACGTGGTTATTGCCTCACCAGATGCAATGCGTGTTGTTGGTCAGTTAGGTCAAATTTTAGGTCCTCGCGGTTTAATGCCTAACCCAAAAGTTGGCACAGTAACCACCGACGTTGCAACTGCTGTTAAAAATGCAAAATCAGGTCAGGTTCGTTACAGAAACGACAAAGGTGGCATCATTCATTGCACATTGGGCAAAGTAGCATTTGACGCAGTGGCAATCCAAGGCAATTTAGAGGCATTGATGGCTGATTTAAGAAGATTAAAACCCTCTACTTCAAAAGGTGTGTATGTTAAAAAAATCACACTATCGTCTACCATGGGTCCAGGCTTATGGTTAGATCTGAGTGGTTTGTAATCGACCAAACTTTGAGTTGCAGTGCTTTTGCCCTGTAGCCGTCAAAGACCGTAGGGGTGTTTCACTTAATTAGCCTGCGTAGACGGAACGACATCAAACGATGCGTGCCGTGAGTTTAAACACACTGAAAGGTGTAAATTTTTAGAATTATCGGAGTAAGCTATGGCTCTAAATTTAGACAGCAAAAAAGTTGTCGTAGAGGAAGTTGCTGCATATGCTGCGAAAGCGCATTCTGCAGTTGCCGCAGAGTATCGTGGATTGACCGTAACCGAATTAACCGAATTGCGTAAAACCGCTAGAGAAACAGGGGTTTATTTGCGTGTGGTAAAAAACACACTAGCAAGACGCGCTGTAGCAGGCACTGAATTTGAGTGTATGCAAGATGGTTTCGTTGGACCGTTATTGATTGCATTTTCAATGGATGATCCTGGTTCAGCCGGACGCTTAATTAGTAATTTTGCGAAAACCCACGATAAACTTATTACTAAGATTGTCGCTATCGGTGGTCAGTCTTATGGCGGTTCAGAGTTACCACGTTTGGCCAATTTGCCGACTCGCAACCAAGGTATTGCGATGTTAATGTCTGTGATGAAGGCACCAACCGAAAAATTTGTTCGGACATTGGCGGCACTCAGAGATCAAATGCAAGAAATCGCATAAACTTTTATAAACTGTTTAAAACCTATTATTTTAGAGGAACATACAATGGCAATTTCACAAGCGGATATTTTAGACGCAGTTGCAAACATGACCGTCATGGAAATCGTTGATTTAATTTCGGCGATGGAAGAAAAATTTGGTGTTTCTGCCGCAGTTGCGGTTGCTGCAGCACCTGTTGCAGCAGAAGCAGCAGAAGAACAAACTGAATTTGATGTGATTATGACCAGTTTTGGCGAGAACAAAGTTGCCGTTATTAAAGTCGTTCGCGGCATAACAGGCTTGGGCTTAAAAGAAGCGAAAGATGCTGTTGAAGGCGTACCAACAGTCGTGAAAGAAGCAGTTTCTAAAGCCGATGCAGAAACGTTCAAAAAAGAATTAACAGAAGCTGGCGCAACGGTTGAAATTAAATAAATTTTGATTTATCGCGCAGGTTTGACCTGATCTCTGAATGGCTGGTGACAATTTTGTCGCCGGCCTTTTGTTGCTTGCAATGATTGCACAGTAAAACGTTCTACGACAAAAAGGTTTTAAAGCGATATGTCCTACTCTTTTACCGAAAAAAAGCGTATTCGAAATAACTTTGGGAAAAGCACTGAAGTGCTTGAAGTTCCCTATCTCCTTGCCACTCAAATTGACTCCTACGCCCATTTTTTACAGTCTGGTGTAGACATAGCTAAACGAGATAATGTCGGTTTACATGCTGCATTTTCAAGTGTTTTTCCGATTGAAAGTCACAACGGATATGCTGTATTGGAATATGTGCGTTACCGTTTAGGTGAGCCAGTTTTTGATGTCCGAGAATGTCAACAACGAGGCGCGACTTACGCGGCATCTTTACGTGTTTTGGTACGTTTGGTTATTTATGACAAAGACGCTCCTGCGACAGCAAAAGTTGTCAAAGACGTGCGTGAACAAGAAGTTTATATGGGTGAATTACCCTTGATGACCGATAATGGAACCTTCGTGATTAACGGTACGGAGCGTGTAATTGTGTCGCAATTACACCGTTCACCAGGGGTGTTTTTCGATCACGACAAAGGCAAAACACATTCATCGGGAAAATTGTTATTTAATGCCCGTGTAATTCCTTATCGTGGTTCATGGTTAGATTTTGAATTTGATCACAAAGATTGTGTTTATGTGCGTATCGATCGTCGCCGGAAGATTCCAGCCACTATTTTGTTACGTGCGTTAGATAAAACATACGATAACGAAAAAATAATCAGCATATTTTTTGAAACTAATAAATTTGTAATAAATCAAAACGTTTGTATTTTACACATTGCCCCAGAACGGCTGCGGGGCGAAATCGCAGTTTTTGATATTAAAGATGGAAACCAAGTTTTGGTCGAAGAAGGTCGACGCATTACGGCAAAGCATATTCGTGATATTAACAAAGCAGGGTTGACAACATTTGAAGTCCCAAGAGAATACTTAATCGGTAAAATTTTAGGTCACAATTTGGTTGATCGAAAAACTGGTGAGCTAATTGCCTCTGTTAATGATGAAGTTACAGGAAGTATTATTGATCGATGCGTTGAATGTGGCGTAAGCGAGCTTAACACGTTATATGTCAACGATTTAGATCGTGGAGCATATATTTCTAACGCGATGCGTTCTGATACTACGACCAATAATTTAGAAGCGTTAGTTGAAATTTATCGCATGATGCGTCCTGGTGAACCACCAACACGTGAATCGGCTGAGAATTTATTCCAGAATTTATTTTTTACGGATGAACGCTACGATTTGTCTACTGTTGGGCGGATGAAATTTAATCGCCGATTAGGGCGAGAAGCTATTGTCGGTTCAGGCACATTGACTAAAGATGACATCATTGACGTGTTAAAAGAGTTAATTGCCATTCGTAACGGTAATGGTATCGTCGATGATATTGATCATCTAGGTAATCGCCGTGTCCGTTCAGTTGGTGAAATGGTTGAAAACCAATTCCGCGTCGGTTTAGTACGTGTAGAACGTACTGTTAAAGAACGTTTAACGTTGGCAGATTCCGAAGGCTTGATGCCACAAGAAATTATCAACGCGAAACCTGTTTCAGCGGCAATTAAAGAATTTTTCGGGTCTAGCCAGTTGTCGCAGTTTATGGATCAAAATAATCCATTGTCACAGGTTACACATAAACGACGTGTTTCTGCTTTAGGACCAGGTGGTTTAGCGCGTGAACGTGCGGGCTTTGAAGTTCGTGACGTACATGCGACACATTACGGTCGGGTTTGTCCAATTGAAACACCTGAAGGACCAAACATTGGTTTGATTAACTCGTTGTCTGTTTATGCACGAACTAATGATTATGGCTTTTTAGAAACACCTTATAGAAAAGTAGTTAATGGCAAAGTAACTGATCAAGTTGATTATTTGTCTGCGATTGAAGAAGGTGAATTTGTTATCGCGCAAGCGAGTGTGCCAGTTGATGAAACGGGGAAATTGGTTGATGGGCTGGTGTCGTGCCGCCACAAAGACGAATTTACTTTAGCGATGTCTGACACTGTGCAGTATATGGATGTGTCATCAAAACAAATTGTTTCGGTTGCGGCTTCAATTATTCCATTTTTAGAACACGACGACGCGAACCGTGCGTTAATGGGTTCAAACATGCAACGCCAAGCTGTTCCTACTTTGCGGGCTGAAAAACCATTAGTCGGTACAGGTATGGAGCGCACTGTAGCTAAAGATTCTGGCGTAACAGTGGTAGCAACACGGGGCGGTAAGATCGAATCCGTTGATGCAGCACGAATTGTTGTGCGTGTAAATGATACAGAAACTGAAAATGGTGCATCTGGCGTTGATATTTATAACTTAATCAAATACACCAGGTCGAACCAAAATACTTGTATCAATCAAAAGCCACTAGTCAAAGTCGGCGATGTTGTGAAATCTGGCGACATTATGGCAGATGGACCTTCAACTGATATGGGTGAGTTAGCACTTGGTCAAAATATGTTAGTTGCCTTCATGCCCTGGAATGGTTACAACTTTGAAGATTCGATTCTTGTTTCTGAACGTGTCGTTAAAGAAGATCGTTTTACTACAATTCATATTGAAGAGAAGACTTGTGTTGCCCGTGATACGAAGCACAGCCCAGAGGAAATTACTGCCGACATTCCGAACGTTAGTGAAGAAGCATTGTCTAAATTAGATGAATCTGGGATTGTTTACGTTGGTGCAGAGGTTAAGGGTGGTGATATTTTGGTCGGTAAAGTTACGCCAAAAGGTGAAACTCAACTTACGCCAGAAGAAAAATTATTACGTGCAATTTTCGGTGAAAAAGCAGCGGATGTAAAAGATACATCGTTGCGTGTTCCAGGAAGTATCGAAGGGACAGTGATTGATGTACAAGTCTTTACGCGTGATGGTGTGAAAAAAGACAAACGTGCTTTAGACATCGAACAGGATCAGATCAAAAGTTATCGTAAAGATTTAGATGATCAGATTAAAATTCTGGAAGGTGATATTTTTGCTCGAGTTGCTAAAGATTTAATCGGGAAAATAGCGCAAGCCGGCAAAGATTTGAAAGCAGGTGACACATTAACGCAAAAATATCTGAATGGTTTAAAACCGTCTGATTGGTTCAAACTCAAAATGAAAGAGGATGAGCTCAATACGTTATTAGATGTCACTGAAAAACAAATTGAGCAGCAACGCAAAGATTTTGATGCAAAATTTGAAGATAAAAAACGTAAAATCACGATGGGTGATGATTTACCACCTGGTGTTCTAAAAATGGTTAAAGTGTATTTAGCCGTGAAACGACGTATTCAACCCGGTGATAAAATGGCGGGACGACATGGAAATAAAGGGGTGATATCCATGATTCGTCCGATTGAAGATATGCCATATACTGCTGATGGTAATCCGGTAGACATCGTGCTTAATCCATTAGGTGTACCATCACGAATGAACGTTGGGCAGGTGTTGGAAACTCATTTAGGATGGGCTGCAAAAGGTTTAGGTATTAAAATCGGCAAAATGCTGGAAGCTAAATACGATGTGTCGCAAGCAAAAGTGAAAGCTATCCGAGAATATTTGGATAAAATCTACAATTGCAGCGGTCGTAAAGAAAATTTGACCTCATTTAGTGATGCCGAAATTTTGGAAATGGCAACTAATTTAGTGAGAGGTGTGCCAATGGCGACACCCGTCTTTGATGGTGCAAATGAAGAAGATATTCATGAGATGCTACGTTTAGCGGATTTGCCTGAAGATGGTCAAACTTGGTTGTACGACGGTTTAACGGGAGAGCGATTTGAGCGTAAAGTCACTGTTGGCTATATGTATATGCTGAAATTGAACCATTTAGTCGACGATAAAATGCACGCTCGTTCAACAGGACCATATAGTCTAGTGACGCAACAACCGTTGGGTGGTAAAGCGCAATTTGGTGGTCAGCGTTTTGGTGAAATGGAAGTCTGGGCGTTGCAAGCCTACGGTGCGGCGTACACTTTACAAGAAATGCTCACTGTCAAATCTGATGATGTAACTGGTAGAACACGCATGTACAAAAACATTGTCGATGGCGACCACAAAATGGAAGCCGGAATGCCAGAATCATTTAATGTGTTAATCAAAGAAATTCGTTCATTAGCGGTCAACATTGAGTTAGAACGAGAATAATCTAGGCACAAGCCAGTCTACAAGGCGCAGCTTGCGCCTTGTGCTTTTAAACGTATTTTAAAGAGGACAAGTTCTTGAAAGATTTAATGAATTTCTTAAAGCGTCAAAATCGTGCGGAAGATTTTGATGCTATTCGTATTGGACTTGCTTCGCCGGATGTTATTCGTTCGTGGTCGTATGGCGAAGTAAAAAAACCAGAAACTATTAACTATCGCACATTCAAGCCGGAACGTGATGGACTGTTTTGTGCCAAAATTTTTGGTCCTGTTAGTGATTATGAATGTTTATGTGGTAAATACAAACGCTTAAAACATCGTGGTGTTATTTGTGAAAAATGCGGCGTAGAAGTCACACTTTCTAAAGTTCGTCGTGATCGTATGGGGCATATCGATTTAGCTAGTCCTGTTGCACACATTTGGTTTTTAAAATCGTTACCTTCCCGTATTGCGTTGTTGCTCGATATGACATTGCGTGAAATTGAGCGCGTGTTGTATTTTGAATCCTTTGTGATTTTAGAGCCAGGAGATACTCCTCTAGTCAAAGGCGTATTGTTAACAGACGACGAATATCAAGATTCGCAAGAAAAATATGGCGATGATTTTGTTGCCAAAATGGGCGCAGAAGCAATTTACGAATTACTTAAATCAATTGATTTAAAAGCCGAAGTTGAAATTTTAAAACAAGAAATCAACGCTACGAGTTCAGAAACTAAAATTAAGAAATACGCCAAACGCCTTAAAGTTATGAGTGCGTTGTTGGCTTCAAAAAATCGTCCCGAATGGATGATTTTAAAAGTATTACCCGTGTTACCACCTGAATTACGCCCCTTGGTACCACTTGATGGTGGTCGGTTTGCTACTTCGGATTTAAACGATTTATATCGTCGCGTAATCAATCGTAACAATCGATTAAATCGCTTGTTAGATTTGAGTGCTCCCGACATTATCGTACGCAATGAAAAACGAATGCTGCAAGAATCGGTTGATGCGTTACTCGATAACGGTCGTCGAGGTCGAGCGATTACAGGGACAAACCGTCGTCCGTTGAAATCGCTTGCTGATATGATCAAAGGCAAGCAGGGACGTTTCCGTCAAAATTTACTCGGAAAGCGAGTTGATTATTCGGGGCGTTCTGTCATCGTGGTTGGTCCTTCATTGCGTTTGCATCAATGTGGTTTACCTAAAAAAATGGCATTGGAGCTATTTAAACCCTTCATTTTCAGTAAATTGCAATTTCGTGGATTAGCGACAACGATTAAAGCTGCAAAAAAGATGGTTGAGCGTGAAGGAACGGAAGTATGGGATATTCTTGAGGAAGTGATTCGTGAACATCCAATTCTCTTAAATCGTGCGCCAACATTGCATCGTTTAGGAATTCAAGCGTTTGAACCCACGTTGATTGAGGGTAAAGCGATTCAATTACATCCGCTAGTTTGTAGTGCATTTAATGCAGATTTTGACGGGGATCAGATGGCAGTTCACGTTCCGTTGTCAATTGAAGCACAATTAGAAGCGCGAACCTTGATGATGGCGACGAACAACATTTTGTCACCGGCAAATGGTGAACCAGTCATCAACCCTTCACAAGATATGGTTTTGGGCTTGTACTACATTAGCCGCGAAAAAATGAATGCGGTTGGGAATGGCAGTATTTTTGTTAGTGTAAGTGAAGTTCATAAAGCATTAGAAGAAAAAGCGGTGGCTTTGCAGTCTAGAATTCAATTGCGTATTACTGAAAAAGTAACCGATGAAACAGGCACGGTTGGTCATAAAACACATCGTGTAAATACGACTGTTGGACGAGCATTGATTTGGGAAATGATTCCAGCAGGAATGCCGTTTGATTTGGTCAATTGCGATATGACAAAAAAGAATATTTCGCGCTTGATTAACTACAGCTACCGTTACATGGGTAACAAAGACACAGTTATTTTGGCAGATCAATTAATGTATTTGGGGTTCAAATATGCGACACGTTCTGGAATTTCATTTGGTATCGAAGATATGGAAATTCCAGCTGAAAAAGATGTCATTTTGGCGGATTCAAATAAAGAAGTGAATGAAATCCAAAGTCAATATGCGGCCGGTTTAGTCACTGATGGTGAACGCTACAATAAAGTTGTTGATATTTGGTCACACGCGAACGATAAAATCGCTAAGGTGATGATGGATGGTTTGGGTAAAGAGAGCTATGTTGATGCTCAAGGTGAAGCTCAGGAGCAAAAATCATTTAACTCTATTTACATGATGGCAGACTCAGGTGCGAGAGGATCGGCGGCGCAGATTCGACAATTAGCCGGAATGCGTGGTTTGATGGCAAAACCAGACGGTTCGATTATTGAAACGCCAATTACAGCGAATTTCCGTGAAGGCTTAGACGTATTGCAATACTTTATTTCTACGCATGGTGCGCGAAAAGGGTTAGCAGATACGGCTTTGAAAACGGCAAACTCTGGATACTTAACACGTCGTTTGGTTGATGTTGCACAAGATTTAATTATTAGCGCACAAGATTGTGGTACAACTAGTGGGCTTGCGATGACACCTATTATTGATGGTGTGAACGTTGTCGAATCACTATCTGAACGTGTTCTTGGACGAGTTGCTGCTGTCGATGTTATGGATAAATCAGGTGAAAAAATTGTAGCGCCTAGGGGAACATTGATTGACGAAGATTGGGTCGTTGTACTTGAAAAAGCGGGTATTGATCATGTACTTGTACGTTCAATTATTACTTGCGAAAATCGACACGGGGTGTGTGCGGCTTGTTATGGTCGCGACTTAGGGCGTGGACATTTGGTGAATATCGGCGAAGCCGTTGGCGTTATTGCGGCCCAATCGATTGGTGAACCCGGCACTCAGTTAACGATGCGAACGTTTCATATTGGCGGCGCAGCTTCTCGAGACGTGGCAATTAGTAAGGTTGAAGTAAAATCTGAAGGTAGCGTACGTTTAAGCAACTTAAAAAGTGTCGTTAATCGTGAAGGAAACTTAGTTGCCGTTTCGCGTTCTGGCGAGGTGGTTGTAATGGATGAATATGGTCGTGAACGCGAACGTTATAAAATTCCTTACGGTGCGGTACTTTCGAAACAAGAAGGTGAGCGGGTTGAAGCTGGTGAAGTCATTGTTACTTGGGATCCATTTACACATCCAGTTATCACAGAAGTTGACGGGATTGTTGAGTTGAATGCTTTCGTTAACGGTGTGACGGTACAATCACAACTAGATGCAATTACTGGTTTGACGGATTTAGTGGTTATTGATCCAAAGCAACGTGGTAGTGCGGGTAGAGAATTACGTCCGATGGTGAAATTGCTTGATGCAAATGGTGGGGCAATTTATTTACCGGGTACGGAAATTCCAGCGCAATACTTCTTACCGACAGGTGCTATTGCCAGTATTAAAGACGGTGGCGAAGTGAAAATCGGTGATGTTTTGGCGCGTATTCCACAAGAGTCCAGTAAAACTCGCGATATTACGGGTGGTTTGCCACGTGTTGCTGATTTATTTGAAGCTCGTAAAACTAAAGATCCTGCGATTCTCGCCGAAGCAACAGGTATTATTGCTTTTGGCAAAGAAACCAAAGGAAAACAGCGCGTTTCTATTACGGATGCTAGTGGCGAACAATTTGAAACTTTAATTCCTAAGTGGCGGCATATTACCGTGTTCGAAGGCGAACAGGTAGAGAAAGGAGAAACCATTGCCGAAGGCGAATTGACTCCTCACGATATTTTGCGTCTACGTGGTGTGGAAGAATTGGCTAATTATTTAGTTAAAGAAATTCAAGATGTTTATCGATTACAAGGCGTGAAAATCAACGACAAACATATTGAAGCTATTATTCGGCAAATGTTGCGTAAAGTTGAAATAACCGCTTCGGGTGATACTTGCTTCTTAAAAGGTGAACAAGTAGAACGTGCGGCAATGCGTGAAGAAAATGATCTCATTGAAGCTGCTGGAAAAATTCCAGCAAGTTACGACTCCGTACTTCTAGGTATTACAAAAGCTTCGCTCGCCACAGAATCGTTCATTTCGGCAGCTTCATTTCAAGAAACCACGCGGGTACTCACCGATGCGGCAGTTCGTGGACTGAGTGATAGTTTGCAGGGTTTGAAAGAAAATGTCATTGTCGGACGGTTAATCCCGGCTGGAACTGGTTTGGCGTATCATGAAAATAGACATCACCGTTTTATATTTCCCGAAACTAAAGGTGAGGTGGATTCTTCCGCTGTTATTGACATTGATGATGTTGAAGAAGCTCTCAAACACGCATTAAATATTTAGGCTTGACCTAGTGTAGAATAGTCAGTATCATGGTGAACCATAGTTAGCTGTTACGCTTTGATTGGGTTTGGGGTGTAAGGGTGTATTTTAGTAGGTCAAATTATTAATTTGATAGTTAGATATATTTCGGAGTAAAGATATGACCACGATTAATCAGTTGGTTCGTAAGCCTAGGGCTAAGAAAATAGAGAAAAGTAATGTTCCCGCTTTGGAGGCGTGTCCGCAACGTCGTGGTGTTTGTACTCGCGTGTATACGACGACACCGAAAAAGCCAAATTCGGCTCTTAGGAAGGTTGCACGTGTTAGGTTGACAAACGGTGCGGAAGTGAGCAGTTATATCGGCGGGGAAGGGCATAATCTTCAAGAACATTCTGTGGTTTTGATTCGTGGAGGTCGTGTTAAGGATTTGCCGGGTGTGCGTTATCACGTTGTACGCGGCAGCTTAGATGCTTCGGGTGTAAATAATAGAAAATGCGGACGTTCTAAATATGGAACGAAACGCCCTAAAGGTTGATTGGTAAGTAAATGTCGAGAAGAAGAGTAGCTACAAAAAGAGAAATTATTCCTGATCCGAGGTTTGGCAGTGTCATGTTGACCAAATTTATGAATATGATTATGGAGAGCGGCAAGAAGTCCGTTGCCGAAAGTATTATTTATGGAGCATTGGATGCTATCGAACGTAAAGGTCATGAAACACCGTTAGATATTCTCTCTAAAGCATTAGAAAATGTTCAGCCGCGTGTAGAAGTTAAGTCACGTCGTGTTGGCGGAGCGACATATCAGGTGCCTGTTGAGGTTCGTCCCGCTCGTCGCCTGGCGTTGTCCATGCGCTGGTTGATTGATGCCTCACGCAAAAGAAACGAACGTACGATGGCCGCTAAATTGGCTGGCGAATTGATGGATGCATTTGAAAGCAGAGGGTCCGCCGTTAAAAAGCGTGAAGATACACACCGTATGGCGGAAGCGAATAAAGCATTCTCGCATTATCGTTGGTAACAGGTTAATTACTTAGTTGTGGTACGGAAAACACCGATAAATCGTTATCGAAATATAGGCATTATGGCACACATTGATGCCGGCAAGACTACGACGACTGAACGCATTCTTTACTACACCGGTATTTCGCATAAGATTGGGGAGGTTCATGATGGTGCAGCTATTATGGATTGGATGGTGCAGGAGCAGGAGCGCGGCATTACTATTACATCGGCCGCAACGACATGTTTTTGGAGTGGGATGCGTGGGCAATACGAACAGCATCGCATCAACATTATTGATACCCCGGGGCATGTTGATTTCACAGTGGAAGTCGAGCGTTCATTACGGGTTCTAGATGGTGTCTGTGCAGTTTTGTGCGCGGTGGGTGGGGTCGAACCACAGTCTGAAGCAGTATGGCGGCAAGCTGATAGGTATGAAGTGCCAAGATTAGTTTTTGTTAATAAGATGGATCGCATTGGTGCTGATTTTTTTGGCACTGTAGCACAGATCGAAAATCGTTTATCAGCAATTCCCATATTATTACAGTTACCAATAGGGGTAGAGGATAGTTTTAGGGGGGTTGTGGATTTGGTCAGTATGCGTGCTATTTATTGGCATGATGTAAGTATGGGAATGACCTTTGATGAGTGTGATATTCCCTTTGATTTGGTTGATGATGCCATGAGGTGGCGTGAAAGTCTCGTTGAAGCTGTAGCAGATGCCAGCGAAGAGCTTATGAATAAGTATCTTGACACAGGTTTTTTAGACAATAAAGAGATTAGGCAGGGGGTTCGCGCCTTGACTCTTGCGAATCGGATTGTCCCTATTTTTTGCGGTTCTGCTTTTAAA
>JAQTOX010000034.1 GCA_028713055.1 Methylococcales bacterium
TATTTCAATTGCAGTTGAACCTGCCGCAAGTCCTGTACTCACACAATATCGTGCGGGTGAACCTTTAAAACCAGGACCGCATAAAATTCAGGGTATTGGAGCGGGGTTTGTACCGGGTGTACTCGATTTGTCATTGATTGATGAAATCGAACAAGTAAGCAATGAAGACGCAATTTCTTTTGCACGTCGTCTTGCGCTTGAAGAAGGTATTCTTTCAGGTATTTCTAGCGGCGCAGCAGTGGCAGCAGCTGTTCGAATCGGCAAGTTGCCTGAAAATGCGGGTAAAACGATTGTGGTAATACTACCCGATTCTGGCGAACGTTATTTGAGCTCTCCCTTGTTTGAAGGGGTTTTTGATGCTGGAGGCATTGCCGCATGAACGATTTCAAGTATCAAAATATCGAGCTTGATTGGGGCATTGATGAGTTGATAACAAAATTACATGATTTACGCGATCAATCGTTGGAAGCCGATCATCAACGTCACCAAAAACTGCCATCGAGCAAGGAATTACAAAATATTATCGATGGTGTAGGCGCAGTCTTATTTCCACACCGATTAGGTCCTCCAGATTTGAATAATCAAGGGGTTGATCATTTTGTTGGGCATGAACTTAATGCCATATTGCTTGAACTTTACAAGCAAGTCCGTTGCGAGCTGCAATTTGTTTCAGAACATCTGACGGATAAAGATGCTCACGAACAAGCATTCACGATTACTCGTGAATTCGCTACACGTTTACCTGATGTGAGAGCGATGTTAGATAGCGATATTAAGGCAGCGTATGAAGGTGATCCAGCGGCACGAGATGCTTACGAATTATTAGTTTGTTATCCAGGTATTAAAGCTGTCATTCATTATCGATTAGCACACATCCTTCATCAATTAGGATTGCCACTGGTTGCACGCATTATTTCTGACATTGCACATTCAGCCACCGGCATTGATATTCATCCTGGCGCACAAATTGGTGAACGTTTTTTTGTAGATCATGGTACGGGTGTCGTGATCGGTGAAACATCCGTT
Organism: Methylococcales bacterium; assembly: GCA_028713055.1. Taxonomy (GTDB): domain Bacteria; phylum Pseudomonadota; class Gammaproteobacteria; order Methylococcales; family Methylomonadaceae; genus UBA10906. The sequence goes on from JAQTOX010000034.1 coordinate 1,027, forward strand.
ATTGGAAAAAATGTCCGTGTGTATCAAGCCGTTACTTTGGGAGCTAAGAGTTTTCAAAAAGATGATAACGGTATCATTGTCAAAGGTCAGGCTCGGCATCCAATCATCGAAGATGATGTGGTCATTTATGCAGGAGCAACCGTTTTGGGGCGTATTACTATTGGTAAAGGTTCTTCTATCGGTGGAAACGTTTGGCTTACGCATGGTGTACCGCCTGGTAGCAATATCACGCAAGCAAAAGCGCGTAACGAATTGTTTAGTGGTGGAACAGGGATATAGCGTCCAATTGTTCAAGTTGGGGCGATAAAGAATCGCGTCTACGTCGAGCGTAGACAGATAGAAGCTCCAGCTTCTAGTGGATTGGAAGTGGAATTCCAAGCTGTAAGTTTCCGATCTGGAGGTCGGAAAAATTTAACTATTTGCTCATTAACGTAAACTTACTAATTAGGAAGAAGTCATGTCTGATATTCATGAAGGTCAAAGTCATACCGCATTAGGTGATGTTGCAGCGCGTACCCTTTCGAATGCAACGAAAACTGTCCCAATGCTTTCAACGATTACACCACGTTGGTTGGTGCATTTGTTACAGTGGGTTCCTGTGGAAGCAGGTATTTATCGTGTCAATAGAGTGAAAAATGCGGCAGATTTAGCAGTTGATTGCTCAAGTTTGGACGAAAAAGTCTTACCACAAACGTTTGTTGATTATGATGAATGGGGTCGTGAATATCGTTTGAATGCGGTTAATACTGTACTTGACGTACATACTCGCGTGGCAGATTTGTATAGCAGTCCACATAACCAAACCAATGAACAATTGCGTTTGACGATTGAAACTATCAAAGAACGTCAAGAAAGTGAATTGATTAACAACGCCGAATACGGTTTGTTAAACAACGTTGCACCCAATTTTAGAGTTCAAACACGCAACGGTGCGCCAACACCTGATGATTTGGATGAGTTAATTGCGCGTGTTTGGAAAGAACCTGCGTTTTTCTTAGCACATCCAGCGGCAATTGCGGCATTCGGTCGTGAAGCAACCCGTCGTGGCGTACCACCTGCAACGGTAAGTTTATTTGGTTCACAATTCATTACGTGGCGCGGTATTCCGTTAATTCCGACGGATAAATTAAAAATTACCAACGGCAAAACCAACATTTTATTGATTCGCACAGGTGAAAGCCGTCAAGGTGTGGTTGGTTTGTATCAGCCTAATCTAACAGGCGAATTAAGCATGGGCTTATCGGTTCGTTTTATGGGTATTAACCACAGAGCTATCGCGTCTTATTTGGTTTCGCTTTATTGTTCATTAGCCGTATTGACTGAAGACGCACTGGGTGTGTTAGAAAATGTCGAAGTAGGCAACTACCATGACTATAAATAATCTCACACCTGGACATTCGCCGGATACTGCTGCTATAGAGCAACAGTTGACTCGTCTTGCGAACGAATTATTTGCTGAATTACCGTCTGGTAGTTCACATTTGGGCGGCAACTCGGTTGTTCCTCATGATGTTCCTTCGCAAGCGCAACTTCCAACTGATTTGCCAACAGTGTTGCAACCTTTTGCCACGCCAAATATCAGCACGATTTTGCCACCGAGAAGTTTAGCGACGCGGCAAGGTGCTGCGACACCGAATGCGTTTGATTTGCCAGCGGATGTGAATGTTTCAGAACTAAATACATCACCTCGTAGTTTAGGTTCTGGGCTAAATGTTGCACCACCGTCAGCATTTGTTTTGCCAAATGGTATAGATGTACAAAAACTGATTGTGCCACGCAACGTATTTGAACCAGCAACAGCGGTAACATCTCATGAATCGCCGTTTTATTTTTTAAACGAAATAAAACAGCCATTCACGCATGCTGAAACCTCACCTAAACCACAAAGTAAACGTTCAGCATTTGATGTGAATTCAGTGCGTCGTGATTTTCCGATTTTGAATGAACGGGTAAATGGTCGTCAGTTGGTGTGGTTTGATAACGCGGCGACGACGCAAAAACCACAATCAGTGATTGATAGAGTTTCGTATTTTTACGAACACGAAAATTCGAACATTCACCGTGCAGCGCATGAGTTAGCGGCACGAGCTTCGGATGCGTATGAAAAAGCGCGGCAAACCGTGGCTGATTTCGTCAATGCACCGTCGGCAGATAACATCATTTTTGTGCGTGGTACAACCGAAGCGATTAACTTAATTGCAAAAAGTTGGGGCGTTCAAAACATCGGTAAAGATGATGAAATCGTCATCACTTGGTTAGAGCATCACGCGAACATCGTTCCGTGGCAACAATTGTGTGAAGTTACTGGCGCGAAACTTCGTGTAGCTCCAGTTGATGATAGCGGTCAGGTGTTGCTGGGCGAATACCAAAAGTTGCTTAACTCTAAAACAAAATTGGTATCGTTCACGCAAGTTTCTAATGCGCTTGGTACGATTACGCCAGCGCATGAAATCATTGAAGCGGCGCACCGCGTTGGCGCAAAAGTGTTACTCGATGCCGCGCAATCGGTGTCACATATTCCTGCGGATGTACAGTCATTGGATTGTGATTGGTTAGTGTTTTCGGGTCATAAAATCTTTGCACCTACAGGCATTGGTGCGGTTTATGGCAAAGCTGATTTGCTCGAAGCGACACAACCTTGGCAAGGCGGTGGCAACATGATTGAAGATGTCACGTTTGAGAAAACCGTTTATAAACCTGCGCCATCTAAATTTGAGGCTGGCACAGGGAACATTGCTGACGCAGTGGGTTTAGGCGCGGCGTTGGAGTATGTACAAAAAGTGGGCATTCAAAACATTGCGGCGTATGAACACGAGTTGCTGGCGTATGCGATGGATGCTTTGCGTCGTATTGATGGCTTAACGCTTATCGGTACGGCAAAAGAGAAAACCAGTGTGTTGTCTTTTGTATTAAAAGGACATGACACGCTCGACATCGGCAAGGCGTTAAATCGTGAAGGTATTGCTGTTCGTGCCGGACACCATTGCGCTCAACCAATCTTACGTCGTTTTGGCTTAGAAACTACAGTGCGTCCGTCGCTCGCGTTCTATAACACGCATGATGAAGTTGACCATCTGGTTCGTACGGTGAGACAAATTCAACACAAGTAAGGGTTGATTTGATTTTCTTTTGTTAGGCGGTACTTTTAGTTAAGTGCCGTCTACTTTTAAATTCGCATTATCCGCCTATAATTTTACTGCTTTTAACCCCTCATTACATTTGGATAGAATTTATCATGTTGCCAAGCACAAAAACTAAATCTGATTCTACAACTCACATTCCTAGAAGTCATCGCGAAATTCCTTTTAATTACACATCTTCAAATGATTGGCAGATTGTGTCTTTTCTGTTGGGTTCGGAGATTGCGTTCACGCTAGAAGAATTGCGTGGTCTGCGCGTAACGGGACGCTCGGCGCGTTTGTTGATGTCTTTTTTCGGTGAAATTCTGATTTACCGCCGCAATCCTTATCTTCTCCAAGAGTTAGTCATTTCCGCAAGTAGACGTAAACGGATGTTTGATAATGCCGAAAAACATTTGGATATTATCGAACGCAACGTTGGTATCGAAGAACGAGTAAAAAAAGTATTGGTTGCTTCGCGTCAGTTACTCGCTGATTTTCGTAACGATGTTAAAAACGTTCCATTGCTACGTCGGCGTATGAAAAAAGAACTGGGCGATGTTGTCGGAATAGACAACGTACTTTTTGATCCATTCACATTAGTTTCTCATGCCACTGATGCCACAGACTGGCGTTTGTATTTGCCAGTCGCGGTTGTGATGCCAGACAAAGAAGAACAAATTGCACCACTTTTAACCGCAATTGCCGAGAGGGGATTAAAAGCCGTGCCACGCGGCGGTGGTACAGGACTTACAGGTGGCGCGATTCCATTACGTTCAAACTGTGTCGTCATTAACACTGAAAAACTCGACCACATTCGTGGCACTCAAGATGTGGAATTTACACTTTGGGATGGACGCACTGAAGTCGCACAAGTCCTTGAACTTGAAGTCGGCGTTATTACCGAAAAAGCGCACCAATACGCCAGTAATCGTGGTTTAGTATTTGCCACAGATCCAACCAGTGCGTGGGCTTCTACCATCGGTGGCAACATTTCTGAAAATGCGGGCGGCAAAGGAGCGGTGCGTTGGGGAACTTGTATTGATAATCTCATTTCTTGGCAGATGGCAATGCCTGGTGGAAAACGTTGGGAAGTACGCCGAATCGATCATCAATTACGAAAAATTTTGCCAGACGATGACGTAACTTTCGAAATAGCTGATGAAAGTGGCGAATTTCTGAAGCAAATTGTTTTAAAAGGCAGTGAAATTAGAAAAAAAGGTCTATGGAAAGACATTACCAATAAAGCATTGGGCGGCGTTCCAGGATTACAAAAAGAAGGTACAGACGGAATTATCACTTCCGCAAAATTTATACTTTATCCAAAATACCAAGCTACGCGAACGGTTTGTTTAGAATTTTTCGGGCAGGACATGGAAGAAGCCAGCCGCGTGATTATCGCGCTGTCTAAAACCTTTCCATTTCCAGATCAGGGCGAAGATACGCTGATTGCCTTGGAACATTTTGATGACGAATATGTGCGAGCTATCGATTATCAGGTTAAATCAAGCCAGTTAAAAACGCCAAAAGCCGTTTTGCTGATTGATATTGCGGGGCATTCTTCTGAGCAAACACAAAATGGTATCAATAAAATTCGTACCATTTTAGAGCAGTATCCCAATACCAAACTTTTTGAAGCAAAAGACGATGCCGAGGCAGAACGCTATTGGGCAGATCGTAAACGATTTGGAGCAATTGCACGACGTACTAATGCTTTCAAAATGAACGAAGACATTGTTATTCCGTTGGAAGCATTGCCCGAATTTTCTCGTTACATTGATGAAGTGAATGTCGATGAAGAACGTCATGCTCAACTAAAATTCTTGGACAAAGCCGCGACATTGTTTCGTCAACCACCTGTTGAGGATGGCAACGATTCATTTGCCGACAAAACCAACCTCGCGCTAGAGCTTTATGAAACGGCGAAGAACGCGCTTTCAACGGCGGATTATAAAACGTTGCGTAACCTATCCATTCTCACAGAGTTTAAGCAAGAATTCGCCGAGTTAGCACGTGGTTTTCCGAAAATTATCGCTGCTGTAGAACTTACGCATCAACAGATACGAGACAGACGCATTGTATTGGCAACGCACATGCACGCGGGTGACGGTAACGTACATGTAAATTTGCCAGTGTTGTCTAACGACAGAGATATGCTCAAACGGTCAAATGACGTGATTGATGAGGTGATGTTTAAAGTCGTGGAATTGGGCGGTGTGGTTTCTGGCGAACATGGCATTGGTGTAACCAAACTCAAATATTTGGATAAACAAACCGTAGAGGATCTTCGTGTTTATCGTAGTGAAGTGGATCCGTCTGGACTAATGAATCCTGGTAAATTGGAAGACTTGAACGCGCTTGAACACATTTTTACACCCTCGTTCAATCTATTAGGATTAGAAGCACGCATCCTCCAGCACGGACAACTTGAAGAACTGACGAATAAAATTTCCAATTGTGTCCGCTGTGGGAAATGTAAACCGGATTGCTGCGTTTTTTATCCAGGAGGCAGCTTATTTTATCATCCACGTAATAAAAATTTAGCGATTGGCGCGATTATCGAAGCCTTATTGTTCGTTGCACAGCGCGAATACTCAACTAAATTTGAATTATTAAAATATTTGGAAGAGGTCGCTGACCATTGCACAACGTGCCATAAATGCGCGAAACCTTGCCCTGTGGATATAGATTCTGGTGAAGTGTCCGTTTTGGAACGCCAGATTTTGGCGGACTGGGGTTATAAACACACCGCCGCCGCAACGAAAATGACACTGCGTTATTTGAACAGCGGCTCGCCGACATTCAATAAAGTTTTTCGAGCGGTCGTTCTTCAGGCTGGGCTTGCAGGGCAGCAGTTGGCTCACAAAATTGCCGCCCCGCTTCAACCTAAAAAAGGACAATCCAAACATTATCATCTGCAATTGCTTAATTCTCCGATGCCATCAGTGCCTGCAAATACACTTCGTGATTTGTTGCCCAGTTGCAAGGATGATGAAGTTTTGGTGTTTGAGCCGGAAGAGGAAGCAGAACGCACCGTTTTTTATTTTCCGGGTTGTGGTTCTGAACGCATGGTATCGACCATTTCAATGGCAACGATTCATGTGTTATCAAAATTAAAAACACGGTTGATTTTACCGCCGCCTTTTTTATGTTGTGGATTTCCAGCACACGCCAACGGGTTGAGCGAATTGCATTCACGCAATGTGTTGCGGGTGACGATTTTGCTCAATCAAATTCGGGATATGTTTACCCATTTAGATTTTGATGGCTGCGTTGTGACGTGTGGAACCTGTCGTGAAGGTTTGCATGAAATGGAAGCCGCCAAATTATTCGGGGGTCGATTGGTGGATATAAGTCGTTACGCCCTAGAACGCGGTTTGAATTTGGAAAGTGCTGATAATAACAGTACGCCTTATTTGTATCACACACCCTGTCATGATTCGCTAGGCGGCAAAGCACTTAATGTACTTGAGGAGTTGGGTGGATTTGGTCATGTTCAAAAAGTACCTGATTGTTGTTCTGAAGCCGGAACATTGTCACTGTCTCGTCCCGATATTTCGGGCGCAATGCTGCATCGCAAACGTGATTCGTTGGAAAAAGCGATGCCTGAACAAGGTAAAGCAACCATTCTTACTAATTGTCCTTCTTGCATACAGGGTTTAGGACGAAACAAAAGTATGGGCGTAGAACCACAACATCTTGCCGTGGCTTTAGCAGAAAAATTATCAGGAACGTCTTGGCAAGAGCAATTCAGCATCCAAGCGGCAAAAGCGAAAGCGTTTAATTTTTAAGTGGGTTCAGTGCATTTTTTAAAAGTCTGACGGCACTGAAATTTGTGAAAGAGTCGACCGAATTAAAATGCAATGAAAATTACAAATTTAAAAGTTAAGCGTCGTGTAGACAATGAACACACGACCAACGATAGCGACATATTGATAGCAAGTCATATCAGGTGGAAATTAAAACTGAACGATGCCATCAGAAATAAAACAACACTTGATGTGACGGTCATTTCTAGGGATGACTGCTGTGTTCTTGGTAAATGGTTACATGGTGACGATACGCTTTCACAAATTGGTCTTATGGAAAGCTATCGTGAATGTGTGGAAAGACATGCCGCATTTCACCTTGTCGCTGGAAAAGTAGCAGAAATTATCAATGCTAAAAAATATGATGAGGCGGAACTGTTGCTAAGAGATGGTCGATCTCCGTTTAATCGTTCATCTGCCGAAGTCATTGCGTCAATTTTTAAATTGGAAAATGAGGTGAATCCCTCTGTTCTCACCGAGAATCCATTTGTACCTGCGCTTAAGTCTAAACCGTGTAAAGCGGCTATTAAGCCGTGTAAAACAACGATTAAGAATTACTGGGTTAAAGGTTTGCAGTATCTATTACTTTGACGTAGATGCGCGTTGTTAAAAGAGCATCAAATTTCACCAGCTCCCTAAATTTAGGGAACTATTTAACATTATTTTTTTAATTCAATTTTTGGAGGAAACCATGCTAAACAATAAAGAAATTACCGAAGATATGATTTTTCAGTGCTTTGCCGCAGCGAAACAATGTGAAAACCGTGGTGAAACGGCTGCGTCGTTTGTCGACGTAGAAGAATACGAAGCGCAAGTGATGTATCCTGAATTTGCACGTTGGGCGACGAAAGCGGGACATCCGAAATTAGCTACGTTGTTCCGCAAAGTGGCGGGCGAGGAAAAATTACATTCTGTGTGGTTACGTGCTTTATACGATGACATCGGCGTGCCTACACGCGGCGAAGATACGCAACGGGCAATAGACGCATTACAAACCATTCGAGAAAACTGCGATGCACTCATTGAAATAGATCCGCAAGCTGTAATTGAAAAAGCATTGACCGTGGCTCTTCGCGTAGAAGAACGTGAATATGGCGATATTTATCCGCGTTTCAGAGATCAAGCAGAAGCCGCTAACGATAGCGAAACCAGCGCAGTATACCAACGTGTTATTGATTCCGAGCGACAACATGCGGAGTGGTTTCACACGGCGTTGAGTGATTTTAGACAAGCGGTAGCTGCTTAAAAATGCAACCATCTCGTTCAATACACTTACGTTGGTGGCAGGCGTTGAATCCTGCCATTTACCTAGTTTCCATTTTGCCAGGAATTGGGGTGTGGTTGCTCGTTCGACCCGAAGGCAAAGCACAAGTCGCTTTGCTTGTCGCCACCTTCGCTGTGGTGTTAGCGCAGCACGCTATCAACTTGTTGAACGATGTCGCCGACTGGAATTTAGGCGCAGATGTAGAAAAATGGGATTCTTGGGTACGTTTCCATGATGAGAATCTAGGCATTGCCACACGCCACGGTTGGATTAGCTTCGTCAGTAGCGGACTTTTAGGATTAGCAACGTTGATCTGGATTGACCAATTGTGGATTTTGTTCATTGCCTCGCCATTGGTGGTTTTGGGTTATCTTTACAACTCTGGACAAAAACCGTTGTCCTACACACGAGCCGGTGAATGGGTTACAGCCTTGTGCTATGGCGGTGTATTCGGATGTCTTTGGTTGGTGTCCAGTCCAGAGCTTGGATTACCGATTGTTTTGGGTTCAATTGCCTTCGGCTCGCTTGCCGTCGCCCTCTTATTGTCCCATCAGCCCCGCCAGATTGAGACTGACCGTAGGGTTGGCAAGCAAACTTTTGCTGTGCGATTCGGTTCGGAAAAAACCCATCAAGTTGTTCGTACGCTTTTTTTTATTTTCTTCATCACTTGGAACGTTGCCTTAGCCGTATCACAGCCTTATCCCGTGCTGTTGATTCCTAGTCTTATTATTGCTTGTCTAGCTTTTGGACATAGTTTGTATAACATTCCTAATCCTAAGCACTTGTTATGTTCTGCAAGTCTTCCATTTACAGCGGTACTGACCAGTTTGGCGGTATCAGTTCTTTAGATACCGCTATCGAATAATACCGTTTTCGCTGCCCGTGAAATGCAATTAAGCTGGAACTAGACTTCATATAATTTACGAGAAACAAAACATGCCCTTAACCGACTTAGTAGAACATTTCAATGACCGCTTTGAACGTGAGCATCACGCAAATTACCGCCCACTGATTATTGAAAATGATTTAGTCAGCGGGATCTTTGGATCATTGTGCATTAGCAGTTCTTTCTCCGCATTAAGACAAACTGATAATCCTTCAATCATCACCGGACACGCGGTAAAAATCAAAGTCGCAACTTGTGGAGCGCGACATTTACACAGTTATGAAATCGAAAATTTGGTGGCAAATTCAGACACCACGCCAAACACGCATTTCGAATCAGTCATTAACTTTGATCGCTTAACTCGAACCGTTCACATGTTGAACTATTTACCGTTGGCTGAATCAGAAAAAGTATTGTTTTTGGAAGTCGATCCTCGTCACATTTTAGGTATCAAAAAAGATCACGGCGCGTATTTTGAAACAATTATCGAACGGTGTGGATTGACTACACACAATACAGTCATGGTTTTAGCCGTTACTGGCGGGAGCTACTTAACGTACAGCGCAGCGTTGATTACCGGACTGACAAATTACAGAAAACGTGGTTATCAAATTGCGTTACGGTTTGATCATTTAATTTCAGACGCACATGCTGCAGATTTAATTCATAAATTAACGCCGGATTATGTGAGTTTGTCGGCACGACAAATGGAAGTCGAAAGTGGTAGTAATGCGTTAAAAAAATTACATGCGCTGAAACGAGTAATTACATCGACGCAAGGGCTGGGAATTTTAAGACAAATCGACCATAAAAAATCTGAATTATTGGCACGTCACAGTGGTTTTGATATGGTCGAAGGACATTATTACAATCCGATTTCGAATTGAAATTTGAGTATCGTAGTTTTAGGAGTCGCCGTGATGCAAAGTGTGACAAGTTTTAGATTGAATGCGTTAAGAGATAATAGACGACATGTAGGCGTTCGTCTTCCGGTTTCAAAACAGCAACATATTTCTGTTTCAATTGAACGTATCGGTCTGTTTAAAACGGGCGGCATTGACGTTGAGTTGGTTAGCATTAGTAAATCGGGCGCATTATTAAATACAGCGCATCATGCGTTGCTCAAATCATTAGGCAAAGATATGACGATTGAGTTGTCTTTGAATGGTAAACGTTTTGAACATGAAGCCCATATTATTCGACAAGATGCTACCAATAATTTGTATGGTATTAAATTTAAACAATCGCTTGAGGTTATCGACGATTACTTGTTCAGACTTAATATTCCGTTTAATCATGCACTCAATATTCCACGTTCCAATTCTGTGTGGTTAGATTTGTTCTAATTACCGCCGCTTTATAATCAGGTATCCAATTTTTAGATACCTCTATCGAATAATACCGTTTCACACCTCATTTCATTTTCTTTAAGATTCTTTGCAACACAAGTAACAAGCAGATTTTAAAGCGATGAACAAACAAGCGAATTGGGGTATTAAAGGGTTAGTTAAAGAATTGCGTGATATTCGTGTGCATTCACTCGAAACCCGCGACCGTCTTGATAAACCTCCAAGATTACCTGACCGAAAAACACTTGCCAACATTTTAAAAGGCTTGAGTGCTGCGTTATTTCCAAACCGTTTAGGTCGTCCCAATTTGCATGACGAAGTTATCGATTATTTTGTCGGCAACATATTAGACAACGCTTTGCGAGATTTACACGAGCAAATTCACCGCGAATTGCATTTCATAACCGAACAGAAAGGTATGGCGCAATTATCTGAATATGATGCAAAAACGATTGTGCGAAGACTTGCAGCACAATTACCCCGCATTCGAAAATTACTCGACACGGATATTCAAGCCGCTTATCAGGGTGATCCAGCGGCGCGAACACCTGATGAAGCCTTAGTTTGTTATCCGGGAATTCACGCCATGATTCATCAACGCATCGCCCATGTTTTGTATCAACTAGGCGTGCCATTGACCGCGCGAATGATTACCGAATTAGCGCATTCCACGACAGGTATCGACATTCATCCAGGTGCGGAAATTGGCGAAAGTTTTTTTATCGACCACGGTACAGGCGTTGTCATCGGCGAAACAACGGTGATTGGCAATCGCGTTCGTTTATATCAAGCGGTGACGCTTGGCGCGAAACGTTTTGAAAAATCCGAAGATGGCAGTTTAGTCAAAGGCAATGCGCGACATCCGATTGTTGAAGATGACGTGGTGATTTATGCGGGAGCAACGATTTTAGGGCGTATCACGATTGGTCGTGGTTCTATTATCGGTGGCAATGTGTGGCTGACGCACAGCGTGCCGCCCGATAGTTCAATTACGCAAGCGTTACTTCGTAGCGAATTACCGTCAAATGGCTAACATCTTGATATTGTTAGCACGCCAGTGGTTAATAAAAATAGAGTTCAAAAATTATGGCAACGTGTCCAAAATGTGATTCTAAAACGTGTATTAAAGACGGCATTATTAAAGAAAAACAGCGTTTTAAATGCAAGGCGTGTGGCTATCGCCACACTGTCGTGCATCGGGGGTTGGGTTTGGAAGTTCGTCGTCAAGCACTGCAATTATATTTAGCGGGGCTAGGGTTTCGTTCGATTGGACGGTTGTTGCAATGCAGTCACGTTACAGTTTCACAATGGATTCGTGAACATGGCGAATCGATTAAATCTATTCGAGCTAATGATAGTTTGAGCATAGTTAAAACACATAATGTCTCTCCCCATATCGGTATCTGTCCGGACACAAAAAATGCCATAACGCTACTGATTGATACGAAGAAAGATTGCGCGATGCTATCAATTGCAATAATGCCAAAACAACAAAAAATTAGTGTGAAATTTTAAAACTATATAAACCTAACAAAAATGCTAACTCATTGATTCACAAACGCTCGTGTCTTGACGGATGGGCAAGAGACGTTGAGAATTGTGACACTGGATGGCGCGTCATTGCTCATTCTATTTACTTAAACTTAATTACAAGAGGAAACAAAAATGACTGATATTCATCAAGCTCACACCGCGTTAGGCGATGTCGCCGCGCGTACGTTATCAAATGCAACAAAAACTGTTCCAATGCTTTCAACCATCACACCCCGTTGGTTGGTTCATTTATTACAATGGGTTCCTGTCGAAGCAGGTATTTATCGTGTCAACAGAGTAAAAAATGCAGCAGATTTAGCTGTAGATTGCTCAAGTTTGGATGAAAAAATATTGCCACAAACGTTCGTGGATTATGACGAATGGGGACGTGAATACCGTTTGAACGCGGTCAATACTGTGCTTGATGTTCACACGCGCGTTGCGGATTTATACAGCAGTCCACACAACCAAACCAATGAGCAATTACGTTTAACCATTGAAACTATTAAAGAACGCCAAGAAAGTGAATTGATTAACAACGCTGAATACGGTTTATTAAACAATGTTGCACCTGCGTTCAAAATTCAGCCGCGTAATGCGTTGGGTTCACCAACACCAGATGATATAGATGATTTAATTGCACGTGTTTGGAAAGAACCTGGATTTTTCTTAGCACATCCTCAAGCAATTGCAGCATTTGGGCGTGAAGCCACACGTCGTGGTACACCACCGCCAACAGTTAGTTTATTCGGTTCGCAATTTATTACATGGCGCGGCATTCCGTTTATTCCTTGCGACAAAGTGAAAGTTGTCAACGGCAAAACCAGCATTTTGTTATTACGCACCGGCGAAAGTCGTCAAGGTGTCGTAGGGTTATATCAGCCAAATCTAACCGGTGAATTAAGCATGGGGTTGTCGGTACGTTTTATGGGAATTAACCATAGAGCTATTGCTTCGTATTTAATTTCGCTTTATTGCTCATTAGCCGTATTGACCGAAGATGCGCTTGGCGTATTAGAAAACGTCGAAGTAGGCAACTACTATGACTACAAATAATTTCGCATCCGATTATTCGCCTGATATAGCCGCAATGGAGCAGCAACTCGCGCGTCTTGCAAACGAAATTTTTGCCGAGTTGCCAAACTGCGATGGTTCTCGTTTGGGATTAGTGACGAATGTCATTTCTCAGGCACACAGTTCTTCTGATTTGCCAGCGGCATTGCAACAGTTTGTTACGCCAAACACGAGTAGTTTCGCGCCACAACAATCGATTGCTGCGCCACGCGAATTTAGTTTGCCGAATGATACAGATATTCAGAAACTCGTGTTGCCGCATGAAACGTTTAATCCATTAGCGTCTGCAACAACAGATTCACCGTTTTATTTTTTGAATAATGCTAAACCGTTTTCGGAAGTTGAAAAAACGCATCAGCCACAATACCAGTATCGTGTGTTTGATGTGAATGCGGTGCGGCGTGATTTTCCGATTTTGAATGAACGGGTGAATGGGCATCAATTAGTTTGGTTTGATAACGCCGCAACGACGCAAAAACCGCAAGTTGTGATTGATCGGATTTCGTATTTTTACGAACACGAAAATTCCAACATTCACCGTGCGGCACATGAACTTGCGGCGCGTTCTACCGATGCGTATGAAAAAGCGCGGCAAACGGTAGCGACGTTTTTAAATGCGCCGTCACCTGACAACATTATTTTTGTACGTGGCACGACCGAAGCGATTAACTTAATTGCGAAAAGTTGGGGCGTACAAAACATCGGTGAAGGTGATGAAATCGTCATTACGTGGTTAGAACATCACGCGAATATCGTTCCGTGGCAACAATTATGTGAAGTCACTGGCGCAAAATTGCGTGTTGCACCTGTTGATGATAGCGGTCAGGTTTTGCTCGATGAATATCAAAAATTACTAAATGCCAACACGAAATTAGTGTCGTTTACACAAGTGTCTAATGCGCTCGGTACGGTGACTCCTGCACAAGAAATGATTGCAATGGCACATCGTGTCGGTGCAAAAGTATTGCTTGATGCCGCGCAATCTGTGTCACATTTGAGCGCGGATGTGCAAAGTTTGGATTGTGATTGGTTGGTATTTTCGGGTCATAAAATCTTTGCACCGACGGGAATTGGCGTTGTTTATGGTAAAAGTGATTTGCTCGAAGCCACGCAACCTTGGCAAGGCGGCGGCAATATGATTGAAGATGTCACGTTTGAACACACCCGTTATCAACCGGCACCTGCAAAATTCGAAGCAGGAACAGGAAACATTGCCGACGCGGTGGGTTTGGGTGCAGCGTTGGAATATGTGCAAAAAATTGGTATTCAAAACATTGCCATTTATGAACATGACTTACTTGCGTATGCAATGGAAGCGTTACGCCGAATTGATGGCTTAACGCTTATCGGTACAGCGAAAGAAAAAACCAGCGTGTTATCTTTCGTGTTGAATGGTCACAATACCCAAGAAATTGGTGCTGCATTGAACAAAGCAGGCATTGCAGTACGTTCTGGACATCATTGCGCTCAACCGATTTTGCGCCGTTTTGGTTTAGAAGCGACCGTCCGTCCGTCGCTAGCTTTTTACAACACGCATGATGAAGTTGATCATTTGGTCAGCACGGTGCGGAAAATTAAAAGCGGTACAATTTAAGTGAAAAAAGCCCGTTTTACACGGGCTTTTTTTCAAACTAACTCGCGGTACAAACAACGCGATTACGTCCCTCGTGCTTTGCTTGATATAACGCCTGATCAGCGCGTTTAAGAATTGCGTCAAATTGCGCGTCATCTTCTATCATATTCGCGACACCAATAGATACCGTGAAATGAATCGGCTCTTGATCCCTCAATAATACCTCTTCAACTGCGATGGACTGACAGATCCTTTTCGCCACTTCAACTGCTTGATCACTTCTTGTTTCTGGCAACATGATGGCAAACTCTTCACCACCAATTCGACCAATTAAATCCACTTCGCGTAAGGTAACATTGCAACGTGCTACAAATTTTTTGAGCGTAGTATCACCTGCTTCATGACCATACTTATCATTGATAATTTTGAAATGATCCAAATCAAGCATAAGAACTGATAAGTCACTACCATAACGACGAGCGCGTAAAAATTCCTGACTTGCCCGTTGCATAAAATGGCGACGGTTAGCACATCCTGTTAAGTAATCGGTGTTAGCTAATTCTTCGAGCTGCCATTCTAGTTTTTTGCGTTCAGTAATATCTTGAATCACGCCAAGCATTGCAATTTGATCGCATTCAGGAAGAGATTGAATAGTGCCGATTATTTTAGATTGTTCTCCTACAATCAATTCCCCTTTACCGTGTATTACTCGTACCTCGCCATCGGGAAGAATAACGCGATACTCTATTTCAAAGTTTTTCCCCGCTAAAGCCTGATTTAAAACGCTCATAACGCGGGCTTTATCATCGGGATGCACATGTTGCAAAAAAGAGTCATAACTCGCAGGCATCTTCTGAGGTGCATAGCCCAGAATACGAAAAGTCTCATCTGACCAATAAAAATTGCAATCGGACAAATTACATTCCCAATGCCCTAAATGAGCAACAGATTGAGCCATTTTTAAACTTTTTTCGCTTTTATCCAGGGCTTCGGCAACACGTTTTACTTCTTGTAATGTTTGATGGAGTGCCACATGCGTTTTTACGCGGGCAATGACTTCTTCTTTTTGAAAAGGTTTCGTAATGTAGTCCACACCGCCGACCTTAAACGCTTGTATCTTGTCGTCCATGTCAGATGCACCACTAATGAAAATAACCGGTATATCTTTGAATTGAGTTTTTTCTTTGAGCCGACGGCAAACTTCAAACCCATTTATTTCTGGCATCCTCACATCCAGAAGTATCAAATCCGGTGGCTCAATTTCAACTGAGCGTAGCGCAAGTTCGCCGTTATTAAACGGACGAACGTGATGACATTCCGCCATCAAAATATCCTTAAGGAGTTTCAATGCGCTGGGTTCATCATCGACGATGAGAATGTTACCAATCATAAATTTTCTTCTAACGTTGAGTTATCTTTATCTATCGATTCCAAGATGTTCAAAATCGGTAGGTAGTTAAAGCTATCCACTTGTTGCGTTATCATTTTTGCAAGATTTACATCCTGCTGCCTGATTTGCTGTAGGAGTTCGGTAAGTTTTTTACTATCGCCTAAAATTAAGCTATTTATCATCTCATGACGCAGCGATTTAGGTAATGAAGCAATGACTTCTTTCGTTATCGCATAAGTGTCGCCGTTACTTGGTTCAAGTGGTTTGTAGGTAAAATGTATTCCAAGCAAACGCGCCATACAATCAAAAATTTCTGTCGGATGATAGGGTTTACGCACAAAATCGTCCATCCCAGCCGCAAGCATTTCATCGCGTTGATCTGAGAACGCCGAGGCAGTGACAGCGGCAATTTTAACCTCGTTCCCGCCAGGAAGGGCGCGAATACGTTGGGTTGCTTCCAATCCATCCATTACAGGCATACGTCTGTCCATCCAAATAAAATGCGGGTGAAAACTTTGAAAACGTTTAACACCGTCCTCACCATTTTCAGCAATCGCTACGATGAAGCCCGCGTCTTTGAGTAACTTTTGCAGTAACAGTTGATTTTCTAGCTGATCTTCCACGATTAGAATACGGTAATCGCCTTGTCCTGCTTCTAACCCCATCACTTCTCTTTCCGTACTGTCTTGCAATAGGATTTCAGGCACCATTTCGGTCGATTGAACGGGTATCGTTGCACGAAAAATAGAGCCTTTATGGAATTCACTTTCGACTGTGATATTGCCGCCCATCAGTGTGACATACTCGCGAACAATTGCTAAACCCAAACCCGTACCTTTTTGAATCGTAGCGTTACCCACTTGGACAAAAGGCTCGAAAACGTGCTGTTGATCCTCTTTGCTAATACCAATTCCACTATCTTCAACTTCAATAATGAGATACAAAATCACGCCCTTGGTTTGAACATTAAGACGCAAAACCACACCGCCTTCGAAGGTGTATTTAATTGCATTTCCCACCAGATTGGTAATGATTTGTCGCAATTTATCGGGGTCACTAATCACAAAATGGGGAAGCTGTGAAGATTGATCTAACAGCAATTGCAACCCTTTTTCATTGGCTCGCACTTCAAACATATCAGTAATGTTATGCACTAAAATAGAAATGTCGAAGGGCTTATTTTCCAAAACGACGCGCCCCGCCTCAATTTTAGACATATCGAGAACATCGTTAATCAGTGTCAGTAAATGTTCACCACTGCGATTGATAATGTCCAAATTTTCACGTTGCGGAGGCGTAATGTTTGGATCGTTACGCATAAGATTGGAAAATCCTAAAATGGCATTTAACGGTGTACGCAGTTCGTGACTCATCGTAGCGAGAAAAACACTTTTAGCTTTATTGGCTGATTCCGCCTGACGTTGAGCAATTCGAGCGCGTTTTCGGGCGCGAATCATCCCTTCTGCGACCAGTGAAATCATGGTGCAATTCGCCAAAAAAACCGCCATTCCCAACCAGTCTCCCGAATCCACGATGAAGGGTTTATCCGTTGGAGACCAATAAAAAATGGTCAGTGCAGAGAAGGCAGCCGTCAACACGCCAAACCATACGCCATTGTAGACCGCTATAAACATTACGGCGGGATAAAATGTTAAATAAGCAAGGCGTAATTCCAATCCTTCCAGTGGCCAAATTCTCAAAGCCGCTGCCACAACGACAATCGCGATACTCGCTAGCAAACGTAAGCAAAATTTAGTAACGGGATGGCGTTGGCGTGGAGCTGTATTTTTATCCATGATTATTGTCCATGATCTTTAATTACTATTTTCATCACTGTAACAAAACAGATAATTTTTGAATAGGCGGCACATTTTCTACATCTAATTATTCGATGTTTATATCGAATATCATCGTTTTATTTCCGTGTAAATTTTCTTTACTATTCAAAATAAAGAAGTTTCTAGCCGCACGAGGACTACAAAAATCATGAGCCAAAGTCGTATCATGCCAGGGTTTCGCCCAACAATTAGTTTTACTGTTTTTTATTTGAGTTTGGTGGTGTTAATTCCGCTTAGTACGTTGGTGTTTAAAAGTTTTCAACTCAGTTTCGACGATTACCTGAACATCATTACGAATCGGCGGGTTGTCGCCGCATTTCGAGTGAGTTTTTCGACAGCATTAGGTGCGGCGATTATCGCCAGTTTTTTTGGTTTTATTGTCGCATGGGTATTGGTGCGTTATTCGTTTATTGGAAAACGCTTTTTCCATGCACTAATTGATTTACCTTTCGCGCTACCGACGGCGGTTGCGGGGATTGTGTTGGCGACGATTTTTCAACCGAGCGGATTTTTAGGTAAATTTCTGAAAGAAAATTTTGATTTGCAAGTGGGTTTTAAACCGTTGGGTATCGTGGTCGCGCTGATTTTTATCAGCATTCCGTTTGTTGTTAGAACCGTTGAACCCGTGTTGCAAGATTTTGATTCTCGTATGGAAGAAGCGGCTTCGAGTTTAGGGGCGACACGTTGGCAAGTTTTCACAAAAATTATTTTTCCTAACATTTTTCCTGCGTTATTAACGGGATTTGCGTTGTCATTTGCGCGAGGTGTTGGCGAATATGGTTCGGTTATTTTTATCGCGGGTAATTTGCCGTACGTTTCCGAAATTGTACCGTTGCTAATTATCACGAAATTGGAACAATACGACATGGCTGGTGCGACGGCGATTGCGTTAACGATGCTGGTGATTTCGTTTTTATTGTTGTTGCTGATTAACTTGCTGCAACATTGGGTGCGTAAACGTTCAGGACAACTTTAGGAATTATTTATGAGTGCAGTTATTTCAACACGAGTGCATCAATCAACCTTAGAAGATGCGAACTGGGTACGCTGGAGTTTAATTACAGTCGCGTTAGGGTTTGTAATTTTGTTTTTATGTGTCCCATTGGTTTTGGTGATTATTCAAGCCTTTTCAAAAGGATTCGGGGCATATTTTTCAGCGTTGAGCCAGCCCGATATGCAAGCAGCAATGCGTTTAACGTTATTAACCGCGCTCATCACTGTGCCGTTGAATACCGTTTTTGGTGTGGCAGCCGCATGGGCAATTACTCGTTTTGAGTTTCGTGGCAAAAATTTGTTAATTACGTTAATTGATTTACCGTTTTCTGTGTCGCCTGTGATTTCAGGACTCATTTTCGTCTTAGTTTTTGGCGCACAAGGTTGGTTCGGAAGTTGGTTTGTTGAACACGATATTAAAATTATTTTCGCGGTGCCTGGCATTGTGTTGGCGACGTTGTTTATTACCTTTCCATTTGTCGCGCGTCAGTTAATTCCATTGATGCAAGAAATGGGCAGCGAAGAAGAGGAAGCCGCTCTGTCATTGGGCGCGAGCGGTTGGCGGACGTTTTTTCTGATTACGTTACCTAATATCAAATGGGCATTGTTGTACGGTGTATTGTTATGTAATGCGCGAGCAATGGGTGAATTTGGTGCGGTGTCAGTTGTTTCGGGACATATTCGCGGCATGACAAATACATTGCCGCTCCACGTCGAAGTGAGTTACAACGAATACGACACGGTTTCAGCTTTTGCCGGCGCGTCGATTTTGGCTGGATTAGCGATTGTAACGTTAATTTTAAAAACATTGTTAGAATGGAAGCAACAAACAAATCGCTAAAAATTAACTAAATATGACCGCCAGCCAAGACGCTTCCAATGAATTAAAACAAAATCTATCCGCCGAGCATTTATTGCAACACATGCCCGTATCGGCATTCGTGTTAAACGCCCAGCATCAAGTGATTATTTGGAATAAAGCCTGCGAACAATTGACAGGATTGGAAGCCGCGCAAATTATTGGTACAAATCAACATTGGCGTGGCTTTTATACTGAAAAACGTCCGTGTTTGGCGGATTTATTGCTCGATAGCACGCTTGGCGACATGGACAGATTGTACGAGCAAGCGAGCGATTTTAATTCTCAAACGGATATTTGCCACACTGAAAATTGGTGTTTAATGCCAGACGGTCGCCGGCTTTATCTTGTTATCGATGCGGGGACAATTTGCAATGAGCAGGGCGAGGTTATCGCCATTGTTGAAACGCAACGTGACCGCACCGAACAACGTTTGATGATGCAAGCACTCTCCGAAAGTGAGCAGCGCATTTCGTCTATTTTAGCGTCGGCGATGGATGCCATTATCACCGTCAATCAACAGCACGAAATTTCGTTATTCAATTCGGCAGCGGTTCGCATTTTTGGGTGTGCGGCGGATTTTGCCATCGGTTTACCCATCGAGCGTTTTATCGCATCGCCTTGTCATGCGTTGTTCAAACAATTTATTTCTTTTGATAACACGACCAAAAATCAAATGTGGGTGTCGGAAGGTCTGAGCGCACGTCGTATCAATGGCGAAGAATTTGCCATTGAGGCGACGTTTTCACCACTCGAAACTAATGGACAGCGGTTTTACACGATTATTTTGCGTGACGTGAATGATCGTCGAATGGCTGAAAAGAAACTCGACCAGCTGCAACAAGAAAGAGGTTATCTGCAAGAAGTGATTAACGATGACCATAATCCAAGCGATTTTGTCAGTGGCTCGAAAATCATGCGAACTGTTTTGGAACAAATCCGCATGGTGGCGAGGACGGATACGCCCGTTTTATTACTTGGTGAAACCGGCACAGGTAAAGAATTATTAGCGCGTTCGATTCACGAATTTAGCGACCGCCGTGCGTCGATTATGGTGAAAATAAATTGCGCGGTTTTGCCTGCGGAATTGATTGAAAGCGAATTATTCGGTCATGAAAAAGGCGCGTTTACCGGCGCAACGCAACAACGCAAAGGACGTTTTGAACTCGCACACGGTGGCAGTTTATTTTTGGATGAAATTGGCGAATTATCGCTCTCAGCGCAAACAAAATTGTTGCGTGTTTTACAAGAACAAGAATTTGAGCGTGTGGGTGGTAGCGAAACCATTAAAACTGATGTGCGTGTGATTGCGGCAACGAATCGTCATTTAGCCGAAGAAGTGAGTTTGGGACGATTTCGCGCGGATTTGTACTATCGGCTAAACGTGTTTCCTGTCCAAGTGCCGGCATTGCGCGAGCGGGTCGAGGATATTGCGTTGTTAGCGCATTTTTTCTTACCGCGTTATGCCAAGAAATTTGGCAAATCGTTAAATCGCATTGATGCCACGAGTTTAGAGCATTTGCGTCATTATGCATGGCCGGGCAATGTGCGCGAATTGCAAAATGTTATCGAACGCGCGGTGATTTTATCGCAAGGCGACGTTTTAAAAATTGAACCTTTAACATCTGACTACACTGCTAATTTACAAGCTACTCAGTTGAAAACATTAGAAGCTGTTGAGCGGGAGCATATTTTACGAGCCCTTGATGAAACAGCATGGGTGATTTCAGGTTTCAAAGGCGCGGCAGCGATTTTAGGTATGAATCCTAACACGCTACGTTCGCGCATGTTGAAATTAGGCATTCATAAAAATTAAAATCACGATATTTCGTCAATTAACGATATTTAGTGATTTTATCAGTTTGTAACTTCTGTTATTTTTCCCGTCAAAAACTTAACTCAATGATTTTAATTAACTTATTTTTATAAGTGCGTCACGGCATAGCGTTTGCACTCAAATAGCGTATGATTCTATTTTTGTGAGGCGATTGCGACGTGAAAAAAACTGACGACAATGACCGCGCGGCGTGGGCTTCCTTAACGCACGACAGCCTCAATAATTCCCAAACCACTAAACGTGCGCTCACCAGAGTCGAGTTTGTGTTCTTAAACATCGGCTTATTACTGGGCAACATTCTTGTTTTATTCAATACCGGCGCATTCGCCTCCGTCAGTTTGCATGCCACGGGGGATTTAGGCGTAAGCCCGAGTCACGCCGGTTGGATGCAAACCTATTATTTCATTGCCTTAGCTTTAGCATTGCCAATTAGTGGCTGGCTCGCCACTGTTGTAGGCGAAATCCGTTTATATTTAGGGGCAATGCTCGTCATGACACTTGCTTCGTTACTTTGCGCTCTGACCGATGAGTTATTTTGGTTTTTATTCGGGCGAGCGTTTCAAGGTTTTTTCGGCGGTTTAACCATTCCCCTTTCGCAAACTTTACTAATGCGCCAATACTCGCCCTCGCGTAAATCGTTTGCCGTGTCGTTATGGAGTATTGCGGCATTAAGCCCTTTTACTATCGGTCCTGCGGTAG
>JAQTOX010000035.1:0-8383 GCA_028713055.1 Methylococcales bacterium
AAAGGGAGAGAATGTAACCAAATGGCAATCGATGCAAAGCGTAAAAAACTTTGCATCGTATCCTTTTGAACCCTACTTATGTCTTTACCCTTCATAAGTGAATTGAGTTTATTTCAATTGAATTTCCAAACCGCCTTTTGCATTTGCATCGGCAACAGGAACAATTTCAGCGTGTGTGCCAGAGCCGCTGTTATGTGTAAATGGAACAACGGGATTACTAGCATCAAACGGAATGGATGTAACAAAACCGCGTGGATCGGCAGTGGTGACAAATGCACCCGTTTTGCCCCAGGCTTGCGTCGTCGTGAATGCACCAATCACAGCTGGACTACTCCAATTTTCTGTTAGCGATTTGAGCAATTTCACTTTTGATGCCCATTGCGGATCAATTGATTTTGTATTTTGGTAAATCGCAGCCCCTTCTGTCCAAATTGGGTACACACCTGCGGCAACGTTTTCTAACGTTGGGGCGTAACCATCAATTTTGATATAACGCCAAGGGTCACCACCCGTGCCGTCGGCTTTCACAGCAGTATTTCTGTCAACGCTGTTGATAGCAAGACCCCAACGTTTTGCAAAGCCAGTTCCTTCCGTAACGTTGTTAAAGCCAAGCGTATTCGTACCGTTTTGCCAATCATTTAAAATCGTTCCCGAATCTGCCAAACTTTTAGGGGCTTTAACGATAGGAAGCGAGGCATCTTCAACGACTGCACTGTCTTTAACTGGAATTACTGGAGAAAAAGAATTAGCGGTAGTCGGGTAATTCAAAAATTTTGCATACGCTACAACAATCGCAGCCGCACCATTATTGCGTGTAGCTAAGGCAACAGGTGTTAAATTTTCGCCAGTGGTTGATTCTTTAGAAGGCGCGGTAACGCCAGCATCATCCAAAATACTTTTATCGAGCAGGCTTTTAACTTTATTGTCGTCGGTTTTATCGACGATTTTGAATTGTTCCCATGCACCAATTTTTCCAGCCAGCAACGAAGCCATCACATTGCGATTCAAATTTGGCAAGTCGCTTTCGTTGTAATCGCCCACTTTGACGGTACTTGGCAACGTTCCAGCTCGTTTTTGCGCGGCTTGTAATACTTTATACAAATCCAATGTCACACCAGCACCGTAAATCGTTCCACCCGTTGGCACGATACTGAATACATCACCACCAAAACTATTCAAATGTTGCGGCCAGTTTGGCTCAAATTTCCCAGTCATAAGTTCTTTAACTTGTTCGGGGTAATTTAATGTATTCGGTTTTAACAAAATTGCTGGATCATTACCTGAAAAACCTGCATCTGAAACGCGCTTGAACAAAAATTTCTTTGCATTTTCACTGCTAATTTTTGCACCCCACGAACTTGCTATTTTGGCATCGGCAGTCCAGTCAGAGGCTTTAGTGCTAAGAATATTTAAATGTTCCAACGGAATACTTGCTAATAATGGCACAACGCCGTAACCCGATGAACCAACCGCCCGTTTTTCTAAAAGAATTTTTTTACCCGCCAACCCTGAACCTAAATTATCGTTGCCAATAAAATAATAAGCCGTCCAACGTGCGCCAGCCGTTCCAGTAGTCGGATTCACATCTGCAAAATAATCAACAGAATTCGGAGCCGCCAATGTTTTTATAATCACTTCACCATAAGCTTTGTCTTGAACCGAGGCACCAGATGTGTAAATAGCAACATCGGGGGCTTTGTCAGTCCACGGCGTGAGCGCGTAACTTGCCGGTGAACCAAGCAATAATGAAATAGAAAAAGCTAAGGTTTTATTTTTCATAGAATCTCCTTTAACGGTATAAAAATTAAGGTGTATGAAATCGACGTTAAACATAACTGCATTACACCGAAATTTCATGACGCGGCAATTCTACACTATTTTATTTCATTATGTATTTAAGTATATAGCGATGGCGCATTAGGTAAACTGACATCACCTAAATTAGAATTTACGAAAAGAAGCGGAGTTTATCGCAGGTAGCTAAAGACCCTGCTGTTCAGGGCATGGAGGATGTCAATGCTAGAAAAGGTGTGGAAAAATCCCGCCCAGTCCCGAAGAGATTTCCAGAAATAACATCAAATTAACGCGCGATTTGGGTTCGGAAAAAATGAAAGAAGCACTTTGAATTTAGCTATTCGATTAAATTTCAACATAAAAAACGCCCTTCCAGAAATTTCCTGAAAGGGCGTTTTATTTCAAAATGGAAAATGACTAGCCAATAACAAATTGGTCACTGGTTAAATCAGCAACATTGACACCAACAAGTAGTAATTTACCTTCAACAAAATCGATTTGAACGCCATTACTTTGAGTATGTGAATGTTTGATAACATCAGCAAAATCTTTAATGTCCATGTCTTTGGTGATATGGATCACATCACCTTCTGAAATGTTGAAATCAAGAATGCGGTCTTCGCCATCACGATTAACAAACAAGAAGTGATCTGCTCCCGTTCCACCAGTAAGGCTATCATCACCTTTACCACCTGTTAGCCAGTCATTACCATCGCTACCCAATAATTTGTCGTCACCGTTACCGCCGTACAAAGAATCGTTGCCGTTGCCGCCAACTAATTTGTCATTACCTTTGGTGCCGTTGATGATTTTGCCATCAACAGTAGCTGGCAGATTTGCAATGTTCACCGTAGAAGCACTTGCAACGCTTTCCGCTGTACCTTGTAAATCCGTGTAACTAGCAATTACGTTGATTGTTTTACCCACTTCATTTTGTGTAAGTGTGTAAGTATTAGCAATCGCACCATTGATGGGCATTCCTCCAACCAACCACTGATAGCTGATTGCTCCCAAACCATCAACGTCTGCTAAGTTATTACTGGCGGTCAATAACTGCCCTTGAATAGCAGAACCAGAAATAGTTACTGAACCTGTTGGCGCATCGTTGACAGCCGCTAACGTGAAGCTATTCGTCGCCGCCACTGACCCGGTATTGCCATCGACCACGTCATAAGTTAATGCCACCGCCCCGTTGTAATTGGCATTTGGGGTGAAGTCCCACGTCCCGGCAGTGACCCCCGCCGTTAACGTCCCGTTGGTGGCCACTAAATTCGCGACACTCAACACATCGCCAGTATCCACATCACTAAAGCCCGTTAATAGCTCCGGTGCAGCAAGGGTATAAACCGTATCTTCTAAACCCGCCGCCAAGGTGGCAGCTGTGCCAGTTAACGTAGGCGCATCGTTGACAGCCGCTAACGTGAAGCCATTCGTCGCCGCCACTGACCCTGTCTTACCATCGACCACGTCATAGATTAATACTACCGCACCGTTGTAATTGGCATTCGGGGTGAAGTTCCAAGTACCGGCGGTTACATCCGCCGCTAACGTCCCGTTTGTAGCAACTAAATTCGTGACACTCAACACGTCGCCGGTATCGACATCACTAAAGCCCGCTAATAGCTCAGGCGCGGTAAGGGTATAAACCGTATCTTCTAAACCTGCCGCTAATGTTGTGGGTGCGCCAGTCAACGTAGGTGCAGTATTCACAGGCATGGCAATCACATTAGTCGGTAAGCTGGGAATACTTTCTTTTGTGCCTTGATCATCCGTGTAACTCGCAACAACACTAATAGCAGTTCCTGCCTCTTTTTGAGTGGGGGTATAAGTTTCAGCAGTTGCACCACTAATGTTCACGCCGTCACTTTGCCACTGATAACTCAAAACGGCATTGCTCGTACCATCTGCATCGCTCAACGTATTAGCAGCACTCAATATGTCACCAACTTTTGCATTCGTGGTGTTGTTAATGGTTACGTTACCTGTTGGTGCGTCATTGACGGCTTTAACAACAAAGAACTGACTGGCTGCAATACTGCCGCCTTGACCATCAAGAACGTTGTACTTTAATTCCACTGGACCGTTGTAATTCGCTGCTGGTTTAAATGTTAAACCGTTAATAATCGAACCCACTTTTGCATCCACGCTCAAACCAGAAACCTGCAACGTTCCACCATCAGAATCTTTGAAGCCTTGCAACAAATCAGCTGCAGCAATTGTGTAAATCGTGTCTTCAGATGAAGTAACCAATGTTGCTGATGCACTGCCTGTCGGAGCTTGATTGATGTGGCTACTCAACGTTGCAATAGAATTTGAAAGTGGTTTACTCAATCCACTTTGCATATCTAGCCATATTGAATCCATTGCAGCGATAGTTTTAGATGCACCGATTGTGTCACTACGATCCCAAATTTCTTGAATTAACATCGTTGCGGGATCTTTTGGATCATTCAAATTGAGGACTAGCCCAAGAAGTTTCGCCACTGTATTCAAATCAGTAAGATTCAAAGTCGTTTTATTGCTGTTTGCTAACAAAATGGCTTCTGTTAATGCAATGCCTTTGTCGTCACTTCCCAACGAAGTCATAATGGCAACTTGAACGGCTTTCTTTTCTATTTTTAACGCGGTTGCATCGAGTGCAACCCCATTTGCGAGATTGTCTTGCAAAATTACCCACGCATCATAATGCAGCAAATCAACATCAACACCCAATTTGACCTTATCGATACCCAACACAGTTTTAATAATGCCGTTAGCTTCGTTTGGTGTTAAGCCAAGCGCAACAGCATTATTAACCAATGTGGTCAACGGACTCATAACGCTAGCACCTGTTGGCGCACTCAGTTTTAAAAGGTTGATGGCGAAATCACCCGTGTTTGATTCAAGAATGGCTTTGGATGCACTATTCAGCGATTCTAAATTTCCAGCATCATCTTTATAGCTAGCTGTTACTTTGATAAAGGAATCTACACCGCTAGTCGGCACATCTTTAGGTAATATGGTATAGCTGCTACCTGTGCCAGCTGACGTACCATTTACAAACCAGTTATAAATTATCGAACTCGTTGATGTGCCATCTTGATCACTTACTGACGCTGTTAATGTTTGACCCAATGAACCCACACCGCTCACAAATACTGTACCGACTTTGTTTGCGGGAACAATAGGTGCAGGAGTTGGTGCAACAACGGTAACAGGCACAGAAACAGCTGCTGGTGCAACCGTCGCAATCGGTGCCGGCGTTGAAACAACAGGTGTTGTAAGTGGTGTTAAATTAACTGTTCCATCCGAAAATTTAACGATTTCGATGTTTTTTAAAGTATCGACAGAACCATCTAACGCTGTGACGGTGTAAAAACTACCGCTAGCATCTTTTGCAATGGTGTAACCACTGGCGATTCCCGTATAAATTGCGGTATCCCCTAAACCATCACCGCCATCAATGTTGTTATTACCGGCATCACCTTCGAGCTGATCATTACCGCTACCACCAAAAATAACGTCATTACCAGCCCCACCGACAACAATATCGTCACCAATTCCCGCATAAACTGTGTCATTACCTGCTTTTAAATCGAAATACTCGTCTTTTGCAGAACCCGTAAAATTGTCATTACCGACGGTGCCGGTTGATGGCGTAACAACAATGCCTGAACCAGGCGCGTTACCTGCTGACAAATTGGCAATAAACAAACCCGTGTCATAAATATGGTCACCCGTGTCGGCAACACCGATTTTGATGTGATTAAGCGCACCACCTGCGTTAATTGGCGCAACAATTTTTAGCACCTGACTCACACCATCATATTCAATAGGCAACACATTGTTTGCATTGTCTTGGAAATAACCTGCTGCAAGATTTTGGCTGACGACGCTTAACGGATTGTTCGGATTGTGATTAAACAAGGCGTAATTCACACCATTGACGATAACCACCGCAGAATCTACAAATGAATTCACCCATTCTGGATATTCGTCAGAACCCATCACTAAATCAAAAGTGATTGATGTCGCGGTTGTGTCTGCAATGGTAAAATCAAATGCAAGCGTTGTTGCATCATAAGATTGGGTTTGAAAAACGGTATTAACAACTGCGTTTATGTCTGCATCGCCAGCACCATTATTGCTTTGACCGAACCAACCCATCGTATTTGATGTGCCTGGTGTTGTGCCAGAAGTGAGTAATAATCCTGAGCCAATGCCAAGTGGTAAAAGTGAACCGTCGTATAAATTAACAGCACTTGCGCCCGATGCTTTAAGCGCAATGTTGCTAACCGAAATGCCTGAATTGGGTGCTAAAAGTGCATTTGTTAATGTAGTTGTTGAACCTGAAAAAACTGTAAATGGAGTAGCCATGATATTTTCCTCTGTATATTTAAATCAAAAAAAGTAAATTATTTCCGAAATGGAATAAAAACTTAAAGCATAGAGATTTGGCGTTACACACGCGAACAAATCCCTTAAACGAATGAAATTTAAAGAGTGAAAAAAGGTGGGGCGCGAGGGAAAGCTAGATTAAAAAGTCGAACTTGTCGGATTGGTTTTATTTGAACCGAAAAGGGGAGTTGTGCTTTTTCGAATATCGCAAAGAGCAATAAAAATGAAAGTACGATGGCAGTGTGCAAGTCATCATCAGACAAAAAACAACGTTGAGTTTCTTTTACGCCCACACTCATCGTGACCATCTCACCTTCATGCAAAGAAGGTGCAATCATATTTGAACCGTTATCAAGCAAAGCGTTAACTTGTTCAAATTCAGGAAGGTGAAACGATGAGCCAACGCTAAATTGTTCGTTTTTATGGGCGTGAATTAGCGGGGCTACTAATTGCAGCAACACTAATAAAACCACGAAAACCAAACGAAGAAAATGTAGCATAGTAATAGCGAATAATATGTCGATAAGTTGGGGCGATTTATACATAGAAAAACTAACTTGTTCAACTATATTTCTTCAACACAACTTTGAATACAATTGAGAACAATCAAGGCATAATTAGCGAGCAGATATATTTGAAATTGATATACAAGAAACTACTACCATCACAGCAGACATAAAACAAAAATGCCACATACTTTATCCGATTTATTATCCGAACGTTATGGCAAAAATCTAGCCCATTTGGATTTTGAGCTTAATTCGACGTTGGAAACATTACTGTCTCATAAATCAATTCGTCATTATCTTGATAAACCCTTACCCGATGGTGCATTAGAATTGATGATTGCTGCTGCACAATCA
Source organism: Methylococcales bacterium (assembly GCA_028713055.1). Taxonomy (GTDB): domain Bacteria; phylum Pseudomonadota; class Gammaproteobacteria; order Methylococcales; family Methylomonadaceae; genus UBA10906. The sequence goes on from JAQTOX010000035.1 coordinate 7,035, forward strand.
GCTGCGAGTTCATCAAATTTACAATTGTGGAGTGTCGTTGCCATTACAAACGCTGAACGCAAACAACGCCTCTCTGAACTTGCCAATAATCAGTCACAAATTACACAAGCCCCATTATTTCTGGTTTGGTTGGCAGATGTCAGTCGATTAGAAAAAATAATGATAAAAGACAATCTGGATACTCAGGGATTGCATCAATTAGACCTTTTTCTAATTGCGATTATTGATGCCGCATTAGCGGCGCAAAACGCCGTCATTGCTGCTGAAGCACAAGGTTATGGCACTGTTTACATTGGTGCATTGCGGAATAATGTCGCGCGGGTATCTGCTGAATTACAGTTACCTAATGGTGTTTTTCCTGTATTTGGACTTTGTGTTGGCTATCCAAATCCTGAAAAGAAAATTGGCGTTAAACCGCGATTGTCACAAGAATCTGTTTTACACAAAGAAGTTTATCAGCCTAATGAATTAGCTATTGATGCTTATAATGACGTGATGACAACGTTTTACCAACAGCAAAAAATGAATGTCGAAGGTACGTGGGCAAAACATTGTAGTGATAGGATTCAAGCTCGCGCAACTCATTCAGAGTTACAAATATTTTTAGAAAATAAGTTTTGTAAAAAATGACAAGAAAAGCGTGGTTTGTGCGTTATTTAGGTTTTTGACGCACGCAATTACAACAAATATCTACATCCAAAGAAGCAAAAAAAATCGCACAATCGCCCTGTGTTACTTACTTCGCTGGTGTGTTAAAGTTTGCCGCGACCAAAAAGCGCGTCGATGTTTTGCGTAATTTGCGTTTCATCTAAAAATAAAAACTATGTTTCATAAAATATTTGGGAGAATTAAAAATGTTTAAACTTCGTTCATTAGTCACCGCTTTAGCGTTAATCGGTTCAATGTCAGTAGCCAATGCGTGGGAAGCCTTGCCAACACAAGCCCCAGAACCTGCGGATAACCCAAGCACTGTTGAAAAAATCGAATTAGGGCAAATGCTGTATCATGATCCGCGTTTATCTTCGACGGGTACCGTGTCTTGTGCGTCTTGCCACAATACGATGCTAGGTGGCGAAGATAATCGTTCACATTCGATGGGCATTCAAGCGCAACTCGGTGGACGTAGTGCGCCAACAGTGTGGAATGCAGCGTTTAATAAAGTGCAATTTTGGGATGGACGGGCGGCAAGTTTAGAAGCGCAAGCTGCTGGCCCTGTGACCAGTCCGGTTGAAATGGGTATGAAAAATTGGGATGAGGTTGTGGCGCGTTTGAAAACTATTGACGGTTATCAAACCGCATTTGAAAAAGTTTATGGCAAAGATGCGATTTCAAAAGATAACGCCACAAAA
>JAQTOX010000035.1:8393-22556 GCA_028713055.1 Methylococcales bacterium
ACGCACGTTGATTACGCCAAATAGCCCATACGATAAATTCGTAAGTGGCGATAAATCGGCATTATCTGCACAACAAATTCGTGGTATGGACAAAGTTGCTGAACTTGGTTGTACCAGTTGCCACAGTGGCGCGGCATTTAACGGTGCAGGCGTATTCCAAAAATTCCCAGTGAATACCGACGGATATTTAGAAGCAAAATTCCATTTCAGCAAAGACAAAGGTGTTGCTGAAGTATCTAAAAAAGCTGACGACGAACATTTTTGGAAAGTTCCAACATTGCGAAACATTGCTTTGACCGCGCCTTATTTCCACAATGGTTCAGTCGCAACGTTAGATGAAGCCGTAAAGGTTATGGCGAAAGTTCAATTGAACAAAGAATTGTCGAAAGACGAAACGGCTGATATTGTGGCATTTTTAAATGGTTTGACGGGTGAATTTCCTAAACAAACATTGCCAACATTACCCGCAACTACAGGTAAAACAGTAAATTAAAAAATTGAAAGGTGGGTGTGAATTCATTTTCACTCACCTGGACAATTCCCGACTGTTTTAGTGTAAAATCGTATTGCCATATCAGACGGCGAATTTAGTTGTTTTTATTTTCATAATCGGAGTTATTCATGAGTGTTTTAGTTGGTAAGCAAGCCCCAGATTTCACAGTTCCAGCGGTTTTAGGCAATGGCGAAATCGTTGATTCATTCAGTTTTTCAGAAAACACAAAAGGTAAATACGCAATTATCTTTTTCTATCCGTTAGATTTCACTTTTGTTTGTCCAAGTGAATTGATTGCATTAGATCACCGCATGGAAGAATTCACCAAACGTGATGTTGAAGTTATTGCCGTGTCTATCGATTCACATTTCACACACAACGCATGGCGCAATACGCCTATCAACCAAGGTGGCATTGGTGCGGTGAAATATACGATGGCGGCGGATTTAACACATTCGATTGCAAAAGATTATGACGTAGAAGCAGAAGCGGGCGTAGCCTATCGTGGCGCATTTTTGATTGATACCACGGGTAAAGTGCGTCATCAAGTTGTCAACGATTTGCCATTGGGTCGCAACATTGACGAATTAGTTCGTATGGTTGACGCGCTGCAATTCCACGAAGAAAACGGTGAAGTTTGCCCAGCAGGTTGGAAAAAAGGCGAAGCGGGTATGAATGCAAATCCAGCGGGTGTTGCAGAATACTTAGCGAACAACGCTGCTAAATTATAATTTGCGTTAAAAAATGAAAGGCGCAAGGCTCAAAGTCTTGCGCCTTTTGTGTTTTAGGCGTTATCGCGTTTGGCATCGAGTAACAATTTTTGACGAATGAACCACGTTGCCGCAGCACCCACTATCGCTGGAATAGATGCTGAAAATAGACGATTGCCTGTCATTGCATCAGTGATTAAATGCGCCATTTCCCACGTGATACCGAAACCAATTAAGCCAATAATTGCCCATTTAACTGGTGATTCATCGTTGTCTTTTGCGGTTTGATAAAACCAAATAAAAACGGCTACTGCCGCAAATTTTGCTAATAACATTGTCGTCTCCTTTTTATTATTTTTACGAGTTGAAAATCATAGCATGACGCTAGAAAAAATCCCCACTGACTTTGATTTCGCCGCCGCTTTATTGACATGGTTCAACACGCATGGACGAAAAGATTTGCCGTGGCAGCATGATAAATCGCCATATCGCGTGTGGTTGTCGGAAATCATGTTGCAACAAACACAAGTCGCCACAGTGATTCCCTATTTTCAGGCATTTATCGCACAATTTCCGACGATTGAAATTTTAGCTGCTGCGCCACTTGATGATGTTTTATTACGTTGGGCAGGTTTGGGTTATTACGCTCGCGCTCGAAATTTGCACAATGCCGCACAAGCTATTGTTAAACTCGGTTATTTCCCAAACACCTTGCCAGAATTATTAGCATTGTCAGGCATTGGCAAATCAACCGCTGGCGCGATTCTAAGCATTGCGTTCAAACAATCGCAGCCAATTTTGGATGGTAATGTAAAACGGGTGCTAGCGCGTTTTTACGCAGTTTCGGGTTGGACTGGGCTAGGAGATGTTGAAAAAAAATTGTGGGCAATGAGTGAAAAAATTACGCCTATTGAAGGTTGTGACGATTACACGCAAGCAATTATGGATTTGGGCGCAACACTTTGTACTCGTCGAAATCCGCGTTGTGTGGATTGTCCGATGTCAACGGCTTGTGTCGCATTTTCGACGCAAACCATCGACAATTATCCGTCACCAAAACCACCTAAAACATTACCAGTTAAAAAAATTATTTTTTTAATGATTCACAATGAACAGCAGCAAATTTGGCTAGAGCAACGTCCGATGAAAGGAATTTGGGGCGGATTGTGGAGTTTACCGGAAGTTGAAATGCTTGCTGACGCGGAAAATTGGTGTGACGAACAACATTTCACGATTCAAAGTCAACGAATTTTAGCAACACAACGGCACACATTTTCGCATTATCACTTAGACTACACGCCGTTGCAGCTTGAGGTTAAATCGGCAAAAAATTCCAATTTTCACACTCGCCAACAATGGCAAAATCGCGCATTACCTGCACCAATCAACATACTTTTAACGGAGAATTTTTTATGACACGTATGATTCACTGCGTAAAACTCGGTACTGAAGCCGAAGGTTTAGAGTCGCCACCATTTCCAGGTGAACAAGGTTTAGAAATTTTTGAACATATTTCAAAAGGGGCGTGGCAAATGTGGTTGAGTAAACAAACAATGCTAATTAACGAAAATCGCCTGGCAAGTTTTGATCCGAAGGCACGCGCTTTTTTAGCTGCCGAACGCCGCCAATTTTTGTTTGAAGGTAATAACGAAATGCCTGAAGGTTATGTTTCGCCTATAAATTCTTAAATTGCTACAAAAGAAAAACCGCCTGATGATTGCTCATCAGACGGTCTTTCCCCACTTTCTTAACACAAAAACAACAACACACTTCTCACAACAACACTCTTTTCACAACACAACAACAAACAACACTCTTTTTACAAATTAAACACCTGTTCCAACTTGTAACGAATCAAACCAATCTAAAAAGCGTTTAACATCGTCACCTTTAAACATTCGTCCATGTTGAGGAGCTAAAATATCAATATCTAAATTTCTAACACGATCAATCCAGGCACGTTTGGCTTGATTTGAAGGCATCATACGTTGGTGGTAAGCACGCATTTTTTCGACGTGAACATCGAAACGTTCAACAAAAACTGGTGCATTCGCCGCTTCAAAAGCGGAACCTACGCTACCACACATTAAAATTTTCGCTTGTGGATCATAAACATGAAAGTTACATGGAGAATGCAAATAGTGTGCCGGAATAATTTGTAATTCCACGGATTCTATTTTAATCGTTTCACCATTGTCTGGAATAGGGACATATTCAATCGATTCACAGCCAAAATTACGAATGTAACCTTCCCACAGCGCAGGGGCATGTAATTTTGCATTTGATAACGCTTGATCCCATAAACCCAACGATGAAATTACGTCAGGATCTTGATGTGAAGCAAATAAATCCGTAATTTGATCAACTGGCGCGTGATGTAAAACTGCCGCCATCATCGGAGCAAATAACTCTGTACCACCGGGTTCAAGTAACAAACATTTATTGGCTGTTCGTACAATATATTGATTACTATCGATAATGTTATCGGGTTTATTTTCGTCACGCCCAAACATCACCCATTGATGCGCTCCTTCATAAATTTTGGTCATTTTCATGAAAATAATGCTCCTGTTTTAACTATTACGATAAATCGATAATGCGATTCGGCAACGCTGCACATTATCATGAATGGTGTGCGCTGCTTTATCGACGCTTTCAGCAACGGCTTGTAAACTTTGCAAATACTCGCCTGCTTGAGACGCTTCAATTCGAGAGTTCGCTGCGATAACGCGAGCTGCACGCGCATGGTGCATAACGGCTTCTAATTGTCCTAACAATTGCGTTACATCACGTTTGAACTGACGTTGGCAGTCTTGCATCATGGTTTTAGCGTGAGAAATCGGTTCCTGCATCGAATCCGCATAACTCGCCCCTGTGGCTAACTTCGCCACCTGTTCAAAGCGATTATAAGCCGCCGTGCGACGATATTCGTTGACTGTTAAACGATACAAAAGCAACGCATACACGTTAATGTTTGTAACCAACTCAATAGTTTCTTTGGCAAGTTCGTTAATAAAATCGGTAATAGGTTGAAAGCCTTTCGCTTTGTCACCCGCCCGAAATGCAATCGCTTTCGCATTGGCGGCGGCTAAAGAAATTTCCTTCGCCACGACCATAACGGCACTTAATTCCGAAGTAATCGAAGCGACCGCAATAAATTGTGATTTTGTCTGACTGTTCATAAGATCTCTTTTCGCCTGAAAATAGTAGCGTTAAACTGATAAACCAAGCCGTCCTCTTAATTAGCGCAATCCAGATTTGACCAGTGTCAAAATTTTAGCGGCTATGTCGTCCAAAGGAACAACGTAATCCGCGCAACCCAATTTGAACGCCGCGCCGGGCATTCCCCACACTACACTTGAGGCTTCGTCTTGAACAATGGTCTTTGCGCCGGCAGTTTTCATTGCTTGCATACCAACTGCACCATCGGCTCCCATTCCTGTAAGCAAAACACATACCGCATTGTCTTTCGCACATTTTGCTGCCGCATGAAATAACACATCAACGGATGGTTTATGACGATTTACTGGTTCACTATCTTGCAGCTGAATAATATATTGATTGTTGTTGCGAATGACTTCCATGTGGTGTGTTCCTGGAGCAAGGTAGATATTACCCCATTCAACAACTTGCCCATGTACCGGAATGCTTGCCGTCATTTGCGTGACAGAATCAATGTGCTTCACAAACGAATCACTGAATGCAGCCGGTAAATGTTGTGTAATTAAAATTGGTGGACTGTCCGCTGGCATGCTTTTCACTACCACTTTAATTGCCTCTGTACCACCGGTAGATGAGCCTAACGCAATGATTTTTGTGAATCCCGCTGTATTTCGTGCCAAGGGAATGTTCTGCATTGGATTTATTACTTTGACAACCTGTTGTGGTTCTTCGTGCTGTTTTATGGCTTTTACATTTGTATTTGCTGCTACGCGCACCTTTGAAATAATTTCTTCCGAATAATCCGCGAGCGTATTTTCAGCATTGATCCTTGGCTTTAGCACAAAATCGACCGCTCCTAAAGCTAAGGCATCCAATGTCGCTTCTGCACCATGTTCCGTTAATGTCGAAATCATGACCACGGGCATCGGACGTAAGCGCATCAAATTACGTAAAAATGTAATGCCATCCATATGTGGCATTTCGATGTCTAGTGTCAACACATCGGGATTAAATTGTTTAATCATATCTCGTGCGACTAAGGGATCTTCTGCCGCACCAACGACTTCAATATCTGAAGCCGTATTGAGTATGCTCGTTAATACTTTTCGGATTAACAAAGAATCATCAACAATTAAAACTCGTATTTTTTTCATACGTACTCTGAAAATGGGGTTATTTATTATCGCGGTATAAATTAAAACAATTCAACATCGCCTTCAACTGGCAAGTCTTTGATATTTTTTGAATATTGATATTCGCGTTGTGCGATGGTGTCGTTATGCAAATCTTGAATTTTCTTCATACCGACTCTGCCAGTTCTCGGAAAATAAATCACTTTACGCGGGTAAATATCACCTAAATCTTGCGATAATAATTGCAGTCCCTCTTGTTCAATGTAATCCAGAATAAAATTAATATTGCTTTTGCCTACGTCGCTTAATGTCGGAATAATTTTCCCTCCCCCAAAAACTTTGAGTTCCAAATTCTTACGTTTTCCACCATTCGACAAAATAGTATTGATTAAATGCTCCATCGCAAAATTGCCATAACGAGTTGCATTGCCAATCATCGCGTTGCTACCTTGCTGCATTTTTAATTCAGTGGTTTCGGGCAACATAAAATGATTCATGCCTCCAATTCCGGATTCTTTATCGCGAACACATGCTGAAATACACGAACCCAGTACGGTCGTTATCAGTTCATTTTCTGAAGTAACGTAGTATTCTCCTGGCAATATTTTCGCTGCAACAATGCCATGATCTCTGTCTAAATACCGATTGACGTGATCAAAACCTCGAATGGAGGGTCTATCAATTTGACTAGGACTCATTTATTTATGTATTTTTTCGATAACTGGTAGTCGCCACTAACTCGAACTCGTTGCAAATTTGGTTTAATGACTCCGAATGCCCGATAAACAACCAGGACTTACTGGCTAACATTCTAGCATATCGTTTCGCTAAGGCGGCTTTTGTTTCACGGTCAAAATAAATCAGCACATTACGGCAAAAAATAACATCAAATGGCGTTTTCATTGACCACTCTTGCATCAAATTTAATTGTTTAAATTGAATAATTCGCTGTAATTCAGATTTCACTTTGACATGATCAGGCGATGATTTACTCTTCATAAACCAACGTTTCAAAATATCGGGCGACAAATCAGTGATTCGATCTTGCGTATAAATACCATCAGAAGCAGTTTTTAACACATGCGTATCTAAATCTGTGGCCAAAATTTGAATATCCCAATCTGCCGGCACATTTTCCAATATGGTCATCGCTAATGAATAGGGTTCTTCACCAGTCGAACAACCTGCCGACCAAATACGAATTTGTTTTGTGCTTTTATTACGCCCCAACAGTTCTGGAATTACCACATTTTTCAAATAATCAAAATGATGCTGTTCTCGAAAAAAAGACGTTAAATTTGTCGTAATCGCGTTAATAAATTCGGTAAATTCATCGTCGTGATTGTTGTGTAAATACTGACAGTATTCTTTGAAGTCACTCAAGCCCAATTTTCTAACACGCTTTGAAAGACGAGAATAAAACATATCGAAGCGTTCATCTGGTACTTGAATACCAGAATACTCATTCGACAATTTTCTCAAAATATTGAAATCTTCAGCTGTAAATTTAAATTCGCGCTCTTTTTCTACGATAGCCATATCTGCGACGTATTTCCTTTGATATTATCAATCAAGTAGTTAAACCTCGGTTACTTCAAGTACGTCAAGCAAATTCAACAATTTGGCGGATTCAATAAAACGCGCCGATGGGTAAATAATGTTTACGATTTTATGCGATTCTGGCACATCTTTTTTCAATGAAACGAGCAATTGTAAAGTCGCCGTATCCACTGCCGTCACATCGGATGCGTTAATTTCAATCGTATCGTGTACCGCTAAAGCCCGTTTTATGGTGTCGTAAAGTTTAGCGATATTTTTAATTGTCGCATCAGCGTTTAACTCAATCAGCGGTTCAATTATTTTTTCAACTGGACTTTCAAGAATTTCTATTTTCGCTTCTTCTACGGAAATTTCACGGACTTCCTCGACAATTTCATCAATGATGTCGTTATCCATTTGTGGTTTCTCAACCGCAATTTCAACTTGGATACTTTCAGTAGTATCAATCGTAATGTCAATTTCGCCATTCTCATCAATCGTTACATCGATTTCAAGTTCTTCAGTCTCTGGTTCGACCGCGTCATCAGCTAGCATAACAACTGGCGAATCCGCCAATTCTGTCTCCTTAACCGTAACGACTTCAACGATTTCGTCATTTTTCTGTAGAACAGGTTTTTCTATCTCATCAATAACCGGTGTAACTTTCGCTTTGGATTTAGTTACTTTTTTAGCAGGTGCAGGCGGTATTTCTTCAAGTGTTTCGCCATCCATCCACGCTAATGGATCGTAACCAATTAAATTATTTGTTGTCATTTGTCATTACCCTATTTTCAAGAAAATCATTGGCAAGGTTACGAAAATCTCTTGCAGAACGGCTTTTCGGACTGTATTCCAAAATAGTTTGCCCAAAACTTGGACATTCTGCCAATAATGCCGTTTCGCGAATTACTGTCGCCAATATCTGATTGGGGAAATGTGACAGTAAGATATTAAGCACCTGACCGGAAATGCGGCGCGTGGACATATAACGCGAAATTACTACCGAAATTTTATATTGTCGTTTCAATGCGCCTTCAAAACGTTTTACTGTAGCCATTAAATGTGACAGTCCTTGCAATGCGAGAAAATCACTCGCCATTGGCACTAAAATTTCCTGTGTGGCAATTAACCCATTTGCAACCAATAATCCCGATGATGGTGGACAATCAATAAATATAAAATCTTGATCTGTTAATTGACCGCGTAACGCATCACGCAACATTACACCACGTGGCGAACCTGTGTTACTCATTTGTTCCACGTCTTTAAGCTTCGAACCCGCAGGAATTATTTGCAAATTTTCGCGTACCGGCAACACTTGTTCTTCGATAGTTTTTTCTTTGAGCAAAGCCAAATCAATCCCACTCAAATTGTGAGAAATAATGCCAAATGAAACGGCTAAATGTCCTTGTGGATCAAAATCAATGACCGTCACTTTTTTGCCCAATTCAGCGAGTGCATGGCACAAATTCGCTGTGGTCGTCGTTTTTCCAACGCCGCCTTTTTGGTTAATAATGGCGATTATTCTGGTCATTACAGAAAATCATCACAGTCAGGCGAAATAGAATCGGCAATTGCATCCATCCCATCAACTTCATCGGGATTGAGTAATTTGTCCACATCCAACAACATAATCATATTTTTTTTATAAACGTGCATGCCACGCATATAACGCGTATCCAATTGCGAACCAAAATTGGGAGCTTTTTTAATTTCACTAAGTTTAATATCAAGAACGTCAGAAACGGCATCGGCGACAATACCCATCACAAAAGTCTCGGTACGATGATGTTTTACACATAATACAATCACGACTGTTTTATGTGTGTATTCGCAATGTTCTAGTGAAAACCGTTCACGTAAATCCACGATGGGGATAACGGAGCCGCGCAAATTTAGTACGCCTTTGATAAAAGACGGTGCGTTAGGAATGACGCGCACCGCTTCCCAGCCTCTAATTTCTTGTACCTTTAAAATTTCTACACCGTACACTTCGTTGGCGAGTTCAAAGGTTAAAAACTGTTCGATTTGTTTTTTATGTACATCGGTTGTCATGATTGTCATTCCCTACAGGGTTATTGTGTGGCGTTATCAGGTTTAAAACTCTTCCCAATCATCGCTGCTACTATTTGTCGTGGAAGCGGGTGGGACAGGTGATTTCGTTTTAGCGATGGATTTTTTTATCGGTGTCGGGGCGGAACTGCGCGAAGACGACGATTTGTCACTGACTTTAAAGAAATTGAGCAATTGGGACATTTTGGCAGATTGTTCACTCATTGCCATACTGCCCGCAGCAGCTTCTTCAGCTAAAGCGGCATTTTGTTGAGTAATGTCATCCATTTGCGTGACGGCTTGATTGACTTGGCTAATTCCTGCGGATTGTTTGCTGCTAGATGCGGTAATCTCTCCAACGATGTCGCCGACTTTAACAATACTATCAACAATTTCCATCAATGCTGCACCTGTTTCGTTAACAAATGCCGTGCCAGCGCGTACTTTTTGTACACTGTTTTGAATTAATTCACTACTTTGCTGTGCGGCGGTTGCACTACGCTGTGCTAAATTTCGTACTTCAGTGGCAACAACCGAGAAACCACGTCCCTGTTCGCCCGCCCGAGCGGCTTCTACCGAAGCATTTAATGCGAGCAAATTAGTTTGGAAAGCAATTTCATCAATTACACCGATAATTTCAGCAATTCGATTACTACTTTCATTGATTTCTTGCATTGCAAGAATCGCAGATTTCACTACGTCACCGCCTTTTTCTGCAAGTTGCGTCGCAGATTCCACGACTTTTGCAGCTTGTTGTGTATTTTCAGCGTTATTTTTCACCGCATTGGATAAATCATTCATGCTGGTCGCCGTTTCTTCCAAGCTCCCCGCCTGTTGTTCAACTCGATGTGACAAATTATTGTTACCACTAGCCATTTCTTGTGACGAATTATTGACGAATTCGGCGGTTTCACGGATCTGCACAATGAAATGACTGATTTTAAAAATTGCGTCGTTAATGTTGTCTTTGCATTGTGCGTAAACGCCTTGATAATCCGAATGAATGCTACTCGTTAAGTCACCACCTGCCATTTTTTCAATGACGGTGTTAATGTCACTGAATACATTTTCAATAACATCAGTTAATCCATTGATGTTGACGGATAACGATTTTGTAAAACCTTCTTTATCGCCAACATGAATCCGCGCACTCAAATCGCCAACTTTAACTGAATTCACTAAAGCTTCAATTTCACGTTCAATTTTATTTTCTTGAGTGCGGTCTAGCCATTCCGCTACATAACCGATACGTTCGCCATGATTTGAAATCACGGGTGTCGCAATAACTTGCATGGTATGACCGGCTAATTCAAGTTCAAGAGTTGCAGAATTTTGTAAATTAGAAAGTAAATTGCGTTGATGCAGCGGATTTCTATGAAAAATACCAATATTTGTCCCTAATAATTTATCAACGCTAAAATTGGGCAATTGTTTTTGAAGGTCTCGTTCTGCATCGGTAAATAATTTCTTAGCAGCAGTGTTCGCAAAAATGATTTCTAAATCGGCATTGGCAATTAACACGCTAGATTGCACATTTTCTAAGCCACGAATAATTCGCAACGATTCTGAATTGGCTTGTTTAACTTGCGCCAAATCATTGCCTAATTTAACGCTAGTCGCATAAATGGCGCGGTATAAATCGCCATATTGGTTATCTAAACGTAAGTTTAACGGCTTACCAAATTTGTTCGCACTCAACTGATAGAGTTTATCAATAGATGATTCCAAAGCACTGTGAATCTCTTTCGTCACGCGATAAACAATTACTGAACTAAAAATGACCGATGCAGCAACTGCCGCCGTTACGCCATAATTTGTATTATTAAATGCGTCATACATTAAGTAGATGTTCGGAACTAACACAAGTGTTGAGGCAAACATCAATTTTTTTGCCACCGAAATTTCTTGAATACATTTACATAACGCAATCAAACCTGATGAATGTAGCGTTGCTTGATTTGCACTAACTTTGCGATATAACCGGTCAGCGTTGTCGATTTCATCACGACTAGGAACGTGCCGCACCGACATATAAGAAACCACTTGCACGTTTTCAAAAACCGGCATGACATTAGCACTGACCCAATAAAAATCTCCCGATTTAGTGCGATTTTTAATCACTCGATGCCAAGGATTTCCTTTAGTTAACGTCCCCCACATTTCACTAAACACCGCGACCGGCATATCAGGATGACGCACAATGTTGTGACTTGAGCCAATTAGCTCGTCACGCGAATAGCCGCTGATTTCCACAAAGGCATCATTTACAAACGTAATCACACCTTTTAAATCAGTGCGTGTCACTAAAATCGTACCTTCTTTCATCACGACTTCATTATTTGTGACTGGCATATTCATTTTCATTGCAGCTTATCTCGTCAGAAGTTTACGGCTAAAAATCAATTTTCGGGTTGTTCCATTATTTCTAGCGTCAACAATTTATCCACATCGAGTAGCATCACCATGCGTTCATTAACTGAAACAAGACCGTTAATAAATTCATTACTTACTTTCGTGCCAAAATCAGGTGCGCCCTGAATTTCGGATTTGTCCACACTAATCACATCAGAAACCGAATCGACCACCACGCCCATAATTCGGGTGTGATTGCCACTGCCGGTTTGCAGAACAACAACGACGGTAAGTGGCGTGTATTCAACTTTACTCAGGCAAAAACGTTCGCGTAAATCGATAATCGGAACAATCGCGCCTCGTAAATTCACCACACCTTTTTCATAAAGCGGAACGTTAGGCACACGTGATACAGGTTCCCAACTGCGAATTTCTTGTACTCGCAAAATATCGACCCCATATTCTTCCTTGCCTAACACAAAACTCAAATACTGAATGGTAACGGAGGTTTCCGAATTAGCTGACACGGCTGTATCAATAGCAGATGTTTCATTTTCTTGTGACATAACGGTTTTCTGTTTAAATGAGTTAGAAAAATTAGCGCACGGACAAGCGGACTAAACCAGGCACGTCGAGAATTAACGCCACCGAGCCATCACCCAAAATAGTTGCCCCCGATACACCTTCAACACGTCGATAATTGGCTTCCAAGGATTTAATGACCACTTGTTGTTGACCCAGCAATTCATCGACCAAAAAGCCGCATAATGCGCCCTGCCCTTCAACTACAACAATTACGCCTTCGTTGGATTTAGTTGCTGCACCAGATTTCACATTGAAAATCTCACGCATTCGAATAATTGGCAAATACTCATTACGCAATTTGAAGGTTTCGCCTTTGCCTGCGACTTTATTGAGCATTTTTTCAGTGATATTTATTGATTCTATAATTGAAACCAGCGGTACGATGTAAGTTTCATCACCTACGGCGACAGACTGACCATCCAAAATGGCTAATGTGAGCGGCAAATGAATCGCAATCGTTGAACCTTTACCGAGTTCAGAAATAATATCGATATTTCCGCCTAACGATTGAATATTTCGACGCACTACGTCCATCCCCACGCCTCGACCTGAAATATCAGTCAATTTTTCGGCAGTTGAAAAACCAGGCATGAAAATCAATTCAAGAATTTGCTTATCCGACATAATCGTCGATTCTTCAACCAAGCCTTTTTCAATCGCTTTCGCGAGTAATTTAGCTTTATCCATACCTCGCCCGTCATCGACAATCTCAATCACAATGTGACCACCACGATGATAAGCCTTGAGTTCAATCGTACCCATTTCGGGCTTGCCTGCCGCGACGCGATCCGCTGGCATTTCGATACCATGATCTAAACTGTTACGAATTAAATGCACTAATGGATCGTTAATCAATTCCACAACAGCTTTATCGACCTCGGTATTTTCGCCTACCAATTTTAGGGTAATTTTTTTGTGTAATTGGGTGCTGATGTCATGCACCAAACGTGGGAAACGACTAAATACGAAACTAATCGGCAGCATTCGAATGTTCATAACACTTTGTTGCAAATCACGAGTATGTCGTTCTAATTGCGCTAAACCGCGTTTGAGTTGCCCGACTTTATCCATTGTAAAATTTTCACCAATCAAACCCAGCATCGATTGCGTAATTACCACTTCGCCCACCATGTTAATTAAAGTATCAATTTTGTCGGTATCTACACGAATCGAACTGGACGCTTTTGGTGCATTTTTTGAGGGATCTGTTTCGGTTGGCGGGGCTTTCTTAGCTACAACGACAGGTGCTGTTTCAGCAACTGCTACGGATGCTGGAACTGGAGCTTCCACTACTACAGGAGCAGGGGCAGCGCGTTTTGGTTTTGGTTTTGGTTTTTTCTTAGGTTTGGCCAACGGTGCAAGTTCTAATGCACAATCATCTTCGACCCAACTGAAAATTTCGCGTACTGCCGCCTCTGTTGCATCACTGACTAATTTTAATTCCCACGAAATGTTGCATTCTTCGGGGTCTAATTCAGCGAATGGGGGGACGTCTTGGATATTAACATTTGCAGTTAATTCTCCTAGTTCGTTTAATTCTCGGAACAAACGAACTGGATCATTGCCTGTTTTAAGCAAACTTAAATAGGGGCAGAAAGCAATTTTCCAGCCCTGCTCCTCCTCAATTTCGTCCTCGTCTTCTGGCTCGGACTCTATTGCTACCATTATCGGTGCAATGTGCGGCACGGGCGCAGCGTGTATATCACCAGTCGTGCCATTTAATTCCATTTCTAAAGCAGCTTGATGTTTAGCTGCGCTTTCCATATTGACATCTTCTTCATTTTGAATAGAGGTCAACATTTCGCGTAAACAATCCACTGAACCTAAAAGCACGTCCACCGCAGGTTTTGTCACCTGTCTACGCCCGTCACGCATTTCATCAAGTAGCGTTTCCATGATGTGAGTATATTCGGCAACGACGGTAAAACCGAATGTGCCACTACCTCCCTTGATGGAATGTGCCGCCCTAAAAATAGTGTTGATAACTTCTGAATCAATGTCGCCAATATCGAGCGACAACAATCCAGATTCCATCGCTTCTAAGCCTTCAAAACATTCCTCAAAGAAGACTTGATGAAATTGTGACATATCGATAGACATAACTTTACCTGTGTGCGCCTGAATTTGTTTATACGAG
>JAQTOX010000151.1 GCA_028713055.1 Methylococcales bacterium
CCCCGGGCACCATCAAAAAATTTTTATGTTTTCCTCGAGTTTCAAAACGCCCGGGTAGCTCAGTCGGTAGAGCAAAGGATTGAAAATCCTTGTGTCGACGGTTCGATTCCGCCCCCGGGCACCACCATCAACAAGCAAGCTATAGCTTCCCAGAAGGTTTCAATTTTTACATCGTACGATTACCCGAAACTGTTCTATATATTTCGGCGATAACATCCCAGTGCTTCATAATTCCAAATCCCCATATGAGTATGCCAATGCGTTTGTCAGTAGCGTATCGATGCGCTAATTGTCTGGCTTCGTATTCTGATAAAACAACCCCTATCTCCACACAAACATAAACATACGTTATTCCATCTTCTTGAGCCAATTTGACTAGATGATTCTTGCTTGATGGGTATGTACGTTTATAAAGTAGAGTTCTTTTTTTGTAATGCCCATTCAGTTGCGATTCTAACTCTAAAAAATGCAACTCTAAAAATTCAGTGGGAAATTTTTCAATAATTAGTTCTGATGCTCTTATGTCACGATTTCTATGCCATATCATTGCGATTTGAGCTTCAAACTCGCTATTCCAATGTCGGAAAAGTAAATTACAACCTCGCTTACGAAAACTAATCAAAGCGGAATCCAAAAAGATTTTAATTATTTTTTCTTTAAATTCTTGAGGTGCCACATCGGCTATTTTATCTAAGTAAGACGCTATAGAGCTTCTATTGGGACATTTGTCTTGAGTCATAAGCTCCAAAAGAGTTCCTAAAAGTTGCTCATGGCAATTAAGAAATTCACTATCCATAGATTGGCAAATTTTATCAAGAATGGATTGCCTTAAACCAGAAGATTGAATGAAATTTAAATCAAGAGAATTACAAACCTCCTCAGGACTCAAACATGACAAAAATGCGTTACGAAAATGAGAGAAAAGATCATTTTTTGCATCATGTTTCAAATTTTTTACAAACTTTACTCTATTCATGACATTACCAATTTAGATTTACTTTAAATGTTAGTTTAGTGCATTAGACACCTATGAAGAGGTGGAAACATTTACCTCAAAGCCCTTATAAACTCCCACCACATTTCCATCACTGGCAAAATTGACAACCGATTGCCACGTTGTACCAACTGAAAATCCGCTAATTCGGCTTTCGTTTTCAAATCCTGCAACGTAATTGTACGCTCGAGTTTTTCCACAAACTGCACATCCACGCGCCACCAACGTGGATTTTCAAGCGTGCTTTTCGCATCAAAATACGGACTGTTTTCATCTAACGCACTGTCATCGACATACGCCGCTTCCACAATTTTTATCACACCGACAATGCCAGCTTCTTTGCAATTGGAATGATAAAAAAACGCTAAATCACCGACTGCCATTTCCCGCATAAAATTACGCGCTTGATAATTTCGTACGCCTTCCCACGGTTCAGTTTGATTCGGACGTTGCATCAAATCATCGATGCTAAATACATTCGGTTCAGATTTCATTAACCAAAAACGCATCATTATTTCGCTAAGTAAGTGTAAGAATTCAAACCCGCAAGCAATTCGGTTTCGTAAGTTTGTTTTTCCAAATCGCTCAATGCACTGGCAGCGAGTTTTTCTCGATACGCTTGCATCAATTCATCACTGCTAATATGAACATAATCGAGTAATTCCGACACATCTTCGCCTTCTTGCAAGTCTTCAAAATGGTAGCCGTCGTTATCCAATTTGATGTTTATCGAATGCGTGTCACCGAATAAATTGTGCATGTCGCCCAAAATTTCTTGATACGCGCCCAACATGAAAAAGCCAATCAGATACGGTTTATCTGCGTCGATTTCGTGAATCGGCAAGGTGTTCTCTAAATTCTGTCCATCAATATAACAATCAATTCGCCCGTCTGAATCGCACGTTAAATCTTGAATTACCGCGCGACGCGTCGGCGTTTCGTTTAAACGATGAATCGGCATAATCGGGAAAATCTGGTCAATTCCCCAAACATCGGGCAATGATTGAAATAACGAAAAATTACAGAAAATCTTGTCGGCAAGTTTTTCGTTCAGCTCATCCAAAATCGCTTCTTCACTTTGATTTTGTGGATTGAGTTGCGTTTGAATTTTTTGGCAAAGTAGCGCGTATTCATTTTCAGCTTGCGCTAAATCAGTGAGTGAGCATTGGTCTTGAGCGAATTTTTCACGCGCTTGCGATAAATTAAAATGCGCGTCGTGATAGGCTTCGACGGGATTCTGAATGGTCGGTAATTTTTGTAATTCGGCTTCGTTACGATAAATGGATTCAATATCGGTCACATTACTAATCAAAACGGCATGGTGAGCGGTCAAAGCACGTCCTGATTCGGTAAAAATATCAGGTTGTGGCACATTTTTTTCTGCACAAACTTCGGCAAAACCTCGCACAATATTGAGTGCGTACTCGTTTAAACTATAATTTATCGAGGATTCCCGACGCGATTTACTGCCGTCATAATCCACGCCTAAACCACCGCCTGCATCAACGATTTGGATTTTCGCACCTAAACGGTGAAATTCAACGTAAAACTGTCCCGCTTCTTTAAGCGCAATTTTGATGTCGTGAATGTTGGCGATTTGCGAACCCATGTGAAAGTGCATCAATTTTAATGCACTCAATAAATTAGCTTGTTTGAGCCGATCAATGAGTTGTAATAATTCATGCGCGTGCAAACCAAATTTCGATTTTTCGCCGCCACTATTTTGCCATTTTCCTGCACTGATACTTGATAAACGCACCCGTACGCCCATTTGCGGCATTACGTTAAGTTTTGCCGCTTCGTCAATAATCAATTCAAGTTCGAGTGGTTTTTCGATAACTAAATAAACATTCAAGCCCATTTTTAAACCAATCAACGCCAATCGAATATAAGCACGGTCTTTGTAACCGTTACAAACAATCACGCCATTTTTCGATTTTGATAACGCCATGATGGCTAATAATTCGGGTTTGCTACCTGCTTCTAAACCGATATTTTCAGCCGCTAGAATACCTTCGACCACATGACGTTGTTGATTCACTTTAATTGGGTAAACAGGTGTGTAGCTGCCTTGATAATTCAAAGTTTCGCGGGCTTTTTGAAAAGCTGTATCAAGACGTGTAGCACGGTCTTTCAAAATATCAATAAAACGTACTAAAACGGGCAACGATAAATTTTTATCATTCAAAGATTGCGCGATTTCGTACAAATCGATTTCGATGTTTTTATCTGCACAGGGTTTAACGCAGACATTTCCTTGTTGGTTGATTGAAAAATATCCGTCACCCCAAGAATTGATGGCATAGGTTTGTGTTACTTGTTCGTGCGTTGAAATTGAATTCATTATTTTGTCCTTTCTGTAACTGGTTTTGTCGAATTCTAACATAACACAGCATTTAAGAATTTTTGACGACAGACGATAAAAGTATTATTGTTGTAAACGCAATACTTAATAGTAATTAAACAACAAAATTTAATAGCTGTTGCTGTGTAACAAATTTGTAATTGAAAAGTCATTAAGCTGTCATTTAATTTTCTTACTCTTACGCAAAATTTAGATCTCTACTTATTAACCGGGTTCATTGAGGAACAATCATGAAATTATCAAAACTTGCTTTTGCTGTCGCTACTGTTTTAACAACGACATCGGCATTCGCGCTTGATTTGTACGTTGATACAAAAACAAAACAAATTTACACTGAAGCCGGTGTAGGCAGACAAAAATTAGGTTCATTTGAACAAGTACAAGATGACATACCTGTTAAACGAGGTGGAGAAGTCAGCGCATTACGCGAAAAAGTAGAATTACAAGACAACCAAATCAAAGCGTTAGAAGAACACGCTAAAGCCTCTGAAGAAGAAGGTCTTGTTGAAATCAAAAAAGACGGCGGCATCGAATTTAAAAGCCGTGACGGTAATTTCAAAATGGCAATCAATGGACGGGTGCAAGTTGATTCACAAATGAATGTTAATCAAGATTTGCCTAGCTCAGCAGGTGGATTTGCAGGTGCAGGTGGTGCAGCCGGTACGATGCCCGCAACATTAAATGATGGGGCAGGTCTGCGCCGCGCTCGTTTAGGTGTTGAAGGTACTTTTTTCAAAAATACCGACTACAAATTTGAATACGATTTTACTCGTGGCAATGGTTTAAATGCTGGGGGCATCACAGACGCTTATATTAGACAGAATTTTTCTAAACCATTTTCAGTTAAAGTTGGTGCCTTTAAAGAACCTTTTAGCATGGAAGAAGCAACTAGCAACCGTTACACCACATTCATTGAACGTAACATGGCGACCAATACGTTTATTGATAACTTGAATACTTACAAAGTAGGTATTGGTGCTAACTACACCGAAGAGCGTTGGGGTATTGCGACTTCATTACAAACCGAAGGTGTTGGCGGCTATAACAACGCTTACGGCTCTAATAATAAATTTGATTCTGCAACAACTGGTAGTGCCATTAACTCTAATGGTGGTGTGAATCGTAACGGTGGCGGTGGCGACACCGGTTGGGAAGTCAATGCACGTGTAACAGGTATGCCATGGATGGAGAGTAAAACGAAATTTTTACATTTAGGTACCTCTGGTTCATACATTAACGTTAATAACAATTACAAATCTGATGGTTCCTTCAGCAATGGTGGTATTGTTTTCGCCAACGGTCTTGGAAGTAATATAGATCGTTCAGGAGTATTAAGTACATCGAATTTAAGTTCTGGAACAAAAGGAACTACTACGTACCTCCAAGCAAATCATTTAACTCGTTACGGTGCGGAATCGGCTTTGGTTTATGGACCTTTCTCTGCACAAGGCGAATATATTCAAACCGATATTTCGGGTGCTGGTTATCACGACGAATCACTCAGTGGTTACTATGGTTACATGACTTACTTCTTAACAGGTGAATCACGGGCTTATAAAAGTTCAACTGGTGCATGGGATCGTTTAAAACCAACACGTAATTTTGATATGAAGGGCGGCTGGGGAGCATGGGAGCTTGCGTCAGGTTATGATTCAATCAATTTGAATGATGGTGTGATTAGGGGCGGGCGTGTATCAACAGCTAAAGTGGGCGTGAATTGGTATCCAAACCCACACATGCGTGTCATGACTAACTATGTTCATGCGTTAGACATCAACACAGCAGGAAGGAAAGGGAATACGGCTTTCAACAATGCTGACTTAGA
>JAQTOX010000036.1 GCA_028713055.1 Methylococcales bacterium
AGCGATTTAAAAACAAAAAAGGCGATTTTTTAATCGCCTTTTTTTATTATCCAAGCACAAGGATTTTTATGCCCATTCACATGCCAAAACTTACTTTAGCCCTAACGATTGCACTCACACTTTCGGGCTGTTCTGTGATGCGAAGTTACGATGACGAACTGAAACAAACTGTTGATTTAGTCTCGCAAGGAGAAGTCTCGCAAGCCTTGCAACAGCTTGATTCGAACAACACCAGTAACGACAAAGATTTGTTGTATTATTTCGAAAAAGGCACGTTGCAACGTTTTGATAACAAATATAAAGACAGTGTCACAACGTGGTTATCTGCTGATCATTTAGTTAATGAGTGGGAAAACGAGGCAAAAATTCGGGCTGGTGCCATTTTGGAAAACATTGGTTCGGTCACATTGAACGATAAAACGCGCCGTTACGATGGACATGATTACGAAAAAGTGATGCTTTCGACACAGCTTGCGTTAAGTCATTTGTTGAACGGCGATTGGGATTTTGCGCGTACTGAAATTAAAAAAACACATGAGCGCGAATCAATTATTGCCGATGTTCGAGCGAAAGAAACCGATGCCATCGAAAAAGAAAGTAAAGAAAAGGGCATTGGTACAACGTTTAAAGATTTAAATGGTTATCCCGTTGAAACATTGAACTCACCCGAAATTATGTCGCTGAAAAATGGCTATCAAAGTGCATTTAGTCATTATTTAGCCGGTTTTGTATACGAAGCGTTGGACGAACCGAGTTTGGCATCGGCAGGTTATCGACAAGCGATTGAATTGCGTCCAAATGTCAAAATTTTAGAAGACGGTTTAGCGGGTTTAGATTCGCGTCCGCATCAACATAAACCCAATGAAACTGACGTTTTGATGGTGGTGGAAAGTGGTGTTGCGCCATCATTGACTTCAGTTTCAATACCGATTCCTGTGATTTACAAAGGATTGGGCGTGATTCCGATTTCGTTTCCTGTTTTACATTCTGACCCAACGCATACAACTGCACCCATTACCGTCAGTGTTGATAATGTAAATACGCAACCGTTATCGATGGTGACGAGTTTGGACGCGATGTCAAAACGGGCATTGAAAGATGATATGCAGGGAATTATTTTACGTGGCATTTTGCGAGCAGCAATCAAAGGGGCTTCACAACAAGCCCTGATGGGAAGTAACAATGGTTACGCGATGCTGGCGGGTGTAGCATTAAACGCAGTGAACGTAATTACCGAATCGGCGGATGAACGGACATGGCGCACTTTGCCATCGACAATTAACGTGGCGCGTTTTTCGATTCCGACGGGCAAACATGAATTTTCGCTGAGTTCAAATAAAAAAACGTTGGATATTAACGGAGCGCACACGCTTGTTGTCGCGCGGGTAATTAGCAATCAGGTGTATTGGTCTCAACCGGTTTATACAGCGAAAATGCCAGCGAATATCATTGCGCCGCCTGCACCACAAATTGAACCACAAATAGTTCAGAAAAAAGCAGTCAGTAAAAAAGTGAGTAAATCGTCCACTAAAAAACGGAGTAAAAAATGAAACCGATTAACACGTTCAAAATGTTAAGTATTGTCACCGCATTAACATTGTCGGCATGTGCGACAGAGCCACTTCCCCCGCCTGCACCTAATAGTATTCCAGCAAAAGTTGAACAGTTCGGTGAAATGTCCTATTTGCAGGTGAGTAATATCATCACCACTAAACGTAATCATTTAATGGCAATTCAAGCCGAAATTTTCAACACGGACTCTACCAATCAGCAGTTGTATTATCGGTTCAAATGGTTGGATAAAAGTGGGATGGTGATCGGAGATGATGAAGCGTGGCAACCCTTGTTAGTTTATGCGGGGCAAAAACAAACGATTAACGCCCTCGCCCCCTCGCCACAAGCAACGGATTTTAGAATTTTAGTAAGCAGTCCTGATAATACAGGCAATCCTTAATCTAATTGATGTCGTGGTTCAAATTTTCGAACCACGACAACGTTCAAACTAATTCCGATTGCATGACGTTTGATGCGGTAAAACGTCACAATTGATTTCTGTTTTGATCACAAACTCTGCGCCATCATCCATATTTTTCACACACAATTTTCCACGCATATTATTTTCAATGATCATTTTAGACATATACAGCCCAATGCCGCTACCTTCGGGGCGTGTGGTGAAATATGGGTCAAATACTTTTTCAATGACATCGTCTTTAATTCCACCTGCATTATCACCAATTCGCACCACTGCAAATTCGTTTTCCTGTGCTAAGGTGATTACAATTTTCGCATTTTCAACATGCCGTTCTAGCAAAGCATCTTTAGCATTACTTAAAATATTGAGTAACGTTTGCCGATATTGACCTTCAACACCGCGTGTATTTACAAATTGAGGCGTAACAATTTCTACTATAATCTTGTTATTTTTAAAACTCGCTTCGAGAATACCGAGAACATTTTGAATAGCACGTTCAATGTCGAATACCTCCTGATTACCGTCCGATTTAAAAAAGTTACGAAAATCATCAATCGTCGAAGACATGGTTTTGACCAAGCGTTCACCTTTTTCGACTTGTTGATGCAAGTATTCTTCGGTCAACTCATTGTAACGGTAGGCATCTTCAATGTTTACTAATACCAAATTTAGCGCGTTAATAGGTTGTCTCCACTGATGGGCGATATTGCCCATCATTTCACCCATTGCCGCTAGTCGTGATTGTTGAATCAGCAGGGCATCTTTTTTACGACTATTTTTTACTTCTGCTTCGATACTTTCAGCTAGTGTTTCGTTTAACGCGCGAAACTCGTCGTTCATTTCGTGTAATTTCGCCGTACGCTCTTCTACACGCAATTCTAATAATTCATTTAATGTTCGAAATTCAATGTTGGCTTTCCATAAATCATGCGTGCGATCTTCGACCCAATTTTCCAGGGTGGCATTAAATTGGTTCAATCGCTCGTTGGCTTCCGATAATTCTCTTGTGCGTTTTTCAACACGCTGTTCAAGTTCACGTTGAATCTCTGTCAATTCATTTTCATAAAGTTGCTGATCATCCGCCCAGCGTTTAATTGCTCGAACTGCAAAAAACCACGTCAACAACAAAATAGTTGCATTGACTGTCACAATTACAGTCATCACCCCAGAAGGTAGTGAAACCCTGTAATTCTCTTTGGCATTTTTTATAATACGAAACATATCGTTATGAAAAATATCTACCAAGCCAATATATTCACTAAGTGTCATATCAACGTGAGTATTTAAAAATATCACACCTAAAACCAGCGTAATGACGATATTGATAATGAATGCCAGCGACACAATCCTCACCCACAATCGGTATTTAACTTTAGGATGTTCATTCATGAATTGCATGGCAACGTAATTCGGCGGTTAATTCAGAGACAGTTAGCGGATAACACAAATGGTAGCCTTGCATATTCAAATTTTCACAACTTCTAATTAAATTCGCTTGCTGAAGATTTTCTAATCCTCCCATTGTAATTTTCAATGACAAACTGTTTGCCATTGCAATAATTGCCGAAACAATGGCGAATGCATCCTTGCCAGAAGTTTCTGTGTTTGCCATTAACGAACGGTCAATTTTCAAACGTTCAATCGGTAAGGTACTTAAATGAAGCAAGGACGCATAGCCCATACCGAAATCATCGACCACAATCGAAATACCTAAATTGTGCAAATGATTTAACACAAAAAAAATAGATTCTGTGGCGTTGATTAAGGCTTTTTCAGAAATCTCAAGTTCTAAACAGTGTGGGTCAAACTGAAATTCTTTCAGTAAACCGCTAATGTATTCAGAAAAACCATGTGAACCCAGTTGTTTCGCCGACACATTGATTGCGACTTTTAAATTTTTACATCCACTATTTTGTTGCTGGCTTTTGATTTGTGATAATGCCGTTTTTAATACCCATTTCCCCAATTGCAAAATAAAGCCAGTTTCTTCAGCTAACGGTAAAAAATCTGCTGGTTTTAAAACTTTTCCACTCGATTGATTCCAACGTAACAAGGCTTCTACGCCAATTACTTCTTCGGAAGGATCAAACATCGGTTGATAAAGCAGCTCAAATTGATTGTTATTTAGCGCGGTAACAAAAGTATTTTCCATGGATAACCGTTCTTGTAAACGGTCGTTCATTTCACTCTGAAAAAATTGAAAATTATTACGTCCCGCTTCTTTCACGGCGTACATTGCAGAATCAGCAGATTTCATTAATGTTTCTACGTCAGAACCATTGTCGGGATACATCGCAATGCCAATGCTACCGCCAATGTGGACTTCGTGTTCTTGTAATAAAAATAAGGATGTGAGGTGTTTAAGTATGAGTCGTGCCACTTTGGCGGCACCGTTACTATCATGGACTTGCGGCAATAAAATCACAAATTCATCACCACCTATACGACTTACGGTGTCGCTAACGCGCACACATGATTTTAAACGCCGACTGACTTCTTGCAACAGTAAATCGCCGATTAAATGACCAAAGGTGTCGTTGACATATTTGAACCGATCTAAATCAATAAATATTAAAGCTAACGGTGTTTTACTCCGTGCGGCTTGCGAAACAGCCTGATGCAGGCGATCTTGTAATAACGTGCGGTTCGGTAAATTCGTCAATGGATCAAAATGTGCCAAATGATACAAACGCTGCTCAGCTGACTTACGCATTGTCATATCCGAGAAAATTGCAACATGGTAGAGCGGCATATTGTTAGCATCAGTCACTAAACTCAAACTCAACCATTCGGGATAAATTTCGCCATTTTTGCGGCGATTCCAAATTTCACCTTGCCAGGTATGTTTAAGTTGTAATTTTTCCCACATCATCTTATAAAAAGCACTATCTTGCCGACCTGAACTGAGAATTTTGGGATTTTTACCAATAATTTCGTCGTGTTCATAACCTGTAATTAAAGAAAATGCTGGATTGACTGAAATGATTGAATTTCGATCGTCGGTAATCAAAATAGCTTCGGCAGACGCATTAAATACAGTAGCAGAAATGCGTAATTCTCGTTGCGCTCGAAGTAGCCACGCAACTTCATTTAATGAGTCGAGAAATGGACGAATTTCGACCGGTTTTAAAACATATTTGCTCACGCCAATTTCGATGGCACGTAAAAAAAAATCGGGGTCATTAAATGCGGTAGTGACAATAATCGGTACGTCAGGATTGATGAGTTTAATGGCTTTGGTCATATCTAAACCATTCATGATGGGCATAAGAATATCCGTAATCACAATATCCGGTGCGTGTTCTTGAAAAAGAGCCAAACCTTCTACGCCATTGCTAGCGAGATATAATTTTTTTACACGCCGTTTTAAAAATTGTGCAAGTTCTTCACGAACATCAACCTCATCTTCAACGCAAAGCACGGTAAAATTTTTTAAAATATCAATGGGATTGTTCATGTTGCTCGACGAAAAATAGAATGTAACCCGTAATTCTACGCCTAGCATAGAATTAGTATCAATCAATCAATCAATCAATCAATCAATCAATCAATCAAAACAGTGTGTTGGCGTTATTTTCATTGTCAATCTTTATTTTGAGTTGCAACAAAAAAGCCCTAGACCGTGAAGTTTTAGGGCTTTTTTACGATGAAAAGCGATTTACTTTTCGTCAGGAAATTTCAATTCTGCCGACATATTCCACGGTGAAAACGGAAACGGGAGCGTTTCAGTCGCGAAAGTTAAAAACAACACGATATGGTACGCATATATCGCTAAACTTCGCCCAAAATTTAAAGTATTGCTATTTTTTTCACCCGTTATTAATACAAAAATAAGCTGCAATATAATTACCGCCCACGCCAACCACCGAACCATCGTCACAATGACAGCAAAAAGTAACATGAAAAAAATCCGTTTCCACGTTTGAGCTTGTGATAAATGGGTATTGAGTTGCTCTTCCATCTTTTAACCTCTGTTCATAATGTCACGTAAATCGAGTGCAGCAGCGTTTGCACGTGCAATATAATTCGCCATTGATAACGAATAGTTGGCAAATAAACCGTAACCACTACCGTCTAAAACCATTGGACTAAGTGTTGGTGTTAAACTATTTTCGAGTTCGCGAATCATGACATCAACGGTTCGCATGGCGCGTTTATCCAGCAAAATGTCATGAAAATCGTGTTTAATCGCTCGCAAAATGTGTAACAATGCCCAACTCGCGCCACGTGCTTCATAAAATACGTTATCAATTTCCATCCAACCTACTTTTGCCGCCACTTTGCCACTCGCTTCTTCGAGTTCTAAATTAGTCAAACCTGGCGCAAAGTTACTGCTAGACGCATTTGAACTTAATCGGGTGGACAAATCGCCCAACCGTTTAATAACAACCTCGGTGTATTGCCATAAGTTATCCGCCCGTGAATAAAACTGCGCTTTTTTACCTTTGCTTGGATCGCGTAAACGTTCCATATATTTGTGCAACGCTTGAATCCCTTTTTCGTATTCGGCTTCTGTTGCTGGCAATGCCCACGAATTTGGCTCGTAATAGAAATAAGGTTCAGCAATTGCCAAATCAGGGTCTTCACCCGATTGCGACTGATCGCGTGAAAAATGGTTCCGTAATGCGGTAGACGCATCGCGCAACATAACCAACGCCCCCATTTCCCAACTGGTAATGTTATCGAGTAACACACCTGGCGGCGCAACATCGTTGGTAATATAACCGCCACTTTTGTTTAAAAGTGTGTCTGCGATATGCGCCAATGTTGCTGAATAGGTATAACCCAAAGGTAAATCCGCCGCTAAGACTTCATAACTTGCAGCTTCTGAGGATGCACCGTGACCATCTTCAGCATTTTCACCTTCGACAGGCGGGGTGGCGGTAAGTCCCGCTTGTGAAATTGCCGATTCTAAAATGTTAAATTGTTGAGGTTCGCGCCCCCACCATTGACCTAATACAAAGACTATTGACACTCCGATTGCGCCTAAAACACCCAGTATCCATGTGGTACCTTTTGATTTTATGTCTGATATTTTTTCGCTTGCCGCCATAATTTGAACCTTTTAAGGAAATGATTTTGCGTTGATTGATATTGAAAAGTGTGGCGCATAGTAGCAGGTTTTTAATGCTTTTTGCGCGGCTAAACGGGCTTTTTTTTCGCTCGTGGATGTGCGTTGTCGTAGACCTTTGCCAAATGTTCAAAATCCAAATGCGTGTAAATTTGCGTGGTACTAATACTGCTGTGACCAAGTAATTCTTGAACGGCACGTAAATCTTGACTGGATTGTAATAAGTGGCTGGCGAAGGAATGACGTAATGCGTGTGGATGAACGTGCTGTGAAATGCCTTTTTTGATACACCATTGCTCCAAACGATATTGGACACTGCGTTGACAAAGTCTATTCCCATTTTTAGATAAAAAAACGGCTAATTCCGTTTCGTTCCGCGCCACACGGTGTTTTAACCAGTTTTGAATCGCAGAAATGGCTTTGCTACCGATGGGTAAAATTCGAGATTTCCCGCCTTTGCCCGATTGAACGCGCAAAGATTTATCGTTTAAATCTAAATCGGGCAAATTTAAATCGACTAATTCACTTAACCTTAAACCCGATGAATAAAATAATTCAAACATGGCGACATCGCGGACTTCCAAGACAGAATCTGTACCAGCGTCCAACAGACCAGTGACTTGATCAACATCTAAAGTTTTGGGTAATTTTCGGATTGATTTGGGTGCTTTGACGTATTTTGCGGGATTGAGAGTCACTAAATCATTTTTTAATAAATACTGATAAAAAGACCGCATCGCCGATAATTCGCGTTGCAAACTTGCACTGCCTAACCCTTGTCGATGACGATTTGCGACATGTTGACGAATATCGTTGGGTTGTAATTCTGACCACAGCCCAAACTTTTGTTTATCGCAAAAATCGATCAAGTGGCTCAAATCTCGTTGGTAATTGGTTAATGTGTGAATTGAAACACGCTGCTCTATTTCTAGTTGCGTGAAAAAGTCGACAAGTTGTTCAGTAGCAGGTGTTTGCACTACTTTTATTTCGAACGTTTTGTGCTGTTAAAAGTGTATGAAGACACCACATCATGTTTGTTAAAACGAATAACTAAATCTTCAGAATTGCCGTTACCGAACAAACTGTAATGATAATCGCCATACGTCCACGTTTTTAATCCATTTTCAACGCCTGTGCGCCAAGGCGTACCGAATAAATTGGTAATGTCATTTTGAGTGCTGTCGCCAATTTTGATACTCGACACCTGCCCTGCTGGGAATTCATGCCCGACTGTCATACAACCCGACAAAAAACTTGTTGATAACACGATGAGAGCGGCTGTACGAACGACTTTCTGAACATTAAACGTGATATTTTTCATGGGGGAATTATCCTGTGTTTTTCAAAAGTTAGGGGTAACGACTTAAACGATGTGTCCAAATATAATCTGCTGATTGATAATAACTCATCACGTCATTAACCAAATCGGGCTGCGTTTCAGGTTTTAAAATATGATGTTCACCAAGCGGATCATCAACCATATCTACTTTTTGCTGTGGCGATAAATACACCAATTTGTTGTCTTTGAACAAACCCAACTTTTGGTAATTACTCACCAATGCGCGTCCTTTTTCAGGTGACATTTGAAAAATATCTTGCCCATAAAATTGGCTTTCATAATTCAAATTGAGCAATCCTAACACTGTTGGTGCAACATCGATTTGACTGGAAAGTGTAACGTTTTCAACGGCTGGAACATGTTTTGGTGCGTAAATAAACAGCGGAATATGATATTTATCAACAGGCAATTCGGTTTTTCGCGCACTACCTGCACAATGGTCAGCAACCATCACAAAAATTGTGTCGTCAAACCACGGTTTAGTTTTTGCAGTTTTGATAAATTCTTGAATCGCGTAATCGGTATATTTCACCGCTCCTTCGCGTCCTGTGCCTGATGGAATATCGATTTTTCCTTCTGGATAGGAATACGGACGATGGTTTGTCGTGGTCATAATTTGAAAGAAAAACGGTTTATTTTTAGCAAAATCGTTGTCAGCTTCTTTCATGGTTCGATTAAAAATCACATCATCCGACACGCCCCACGCATTTTTGAAGGTCATTTCTTCAGCAGTGAATTCAGTTTGATCGACGATACGATAACCGTTACCTGAATAAAATTCGTTCATGTTGTCGAAATAACCCCGACCACCGTATAAAAACGCCGTATCGTAACCACGTTCTTGCAAAACATGACCCAAATTAAAAAGTTTTCCATTATCGGGACGCTTCACAATCGATTGCCCTGCCGTCGGTGGAATCGATAATGTTAATGCCTCTAAACCACGAATAGTACGTGTTCCCGTTGCATAAAAATTGGTGAACAACGCCCCTTCTTTAAACCAACTGTCCATAAATGGCGTGATTTTTTGCGTATTACCAAATTTGGTCAAATAATCCGCACTCAAACTTTCAACCGTAATCAAAATAATGTTCAAGCGTTTTTCTGCACCCTGCCCTTTGATGTCGCGCTTAATGTTATATAAACCGTCATGTTTCGCACCGAGTTCAGTTTTAATTTTTGCCGATAATTGCGCGTCATCCCCTAAACGATAAAACTGATGATAATCGAGTTCATTATTGCGAAACGCTGAGAAAAATTGATATGCACCATTTGCCGCAACTTCGTTTAAATAAGTATTTTGTGAAAATTGATACGTCGTGCGACCAATGGCGAAATAACTAATTACGGGAAACAAAAACAAAATACTTGCAATTTTTGCGCGACGTTTTAAGTTTTCGGTCGCATAAAACGTGATGGCTAATGTATTTTTCACCAATAAAAAACAACCAATCGTAATCACTAAAATCGCTGTCAATAACTTACCAAGTGGATACGATTCGATAATGTTTTGTACCACTTCATGCGTGTAGATTAAATAATCGACCGCAATGAAATTAAAACGCACGCCGAATTCATCCCAAAACGTCCATTCTGAAAGGATAAGAAAAAACAGCCCATATAAATTCAGTAAAAAGCCTGAAAATACGAACCATTTGTGCCATTTGCTTTGATACCAGTGATTCGGAATAACTAACAAATAAAGTGTGAACGGAATCAATAAATAGCTATAAAATGCTAAATCGTGGATTGCGCCAATGAAAAATGCGAAGACAACTTGATGAAAAGGCGTGTCAATATCTGTCCATTGTTTCGCTAATAACGCCACGCGCAATACTGCAAACGTCACTAAGTTAATCAGTAAAAATAATCCTAAAATACAAAACCGTGATCGTGAGAATAATGCTGAACGCATGATTTTAAATATCCATGAACAGCATCGGAATGCCATAAGTTAAAATGAAATAACTGAACGCCAAAGACAAACTTCTGCCGACGTTGTATTGAAAAAAGCGTCGCAAAATATAGGCAACAATTGCTAAATACCAACTCACTAAAAAAACAGCTAACCCAATGCCAACAAAATCGTGATATTCGTAATGAATAGTAACCAGCCAAAAATCTAACACTTCGCACAAAATTGCCAACACCATAATGAAGTTTTCGCATACAAAAATTGCCGTGAAAACGCGCTGAAATAACATAAGATTTTTATGAAAAAACAAAAACGTTGCCACTGATGAAAACGCCATCACCGCTCGCAATGAAACTTCCAATGATCCGTCAGCAAAATCAGCAATCAAACCTTCAACGATAATTCCCGAAATGAAATAAAAAATAATACAGTGGCGCGAAAAAGCACGACTTGGCATTAAATCGGTCGGATCACTTTTGAACCAACATAGTTTGAGATAAGAAGTGAGTAACGACATAACGAAGGTTATTTAGCTTGTTGTAAAAGTGTAATTAAACGGGTAGCGATAACTTCGCTCATTTGTATTAAAAACAAATGTCCCATACTGGCATGAAAACGGTTTTCGTCGCGGCTACCAATAGCGAGTATGCCTTCTAAACCGGTAAACAGCATCGGTACAATCGCACACGATTTTATATCATTGGCTTGAAAACCAAATAGTACACGAGCTTGCGACGGCGTTGGTTTTCCACAACTGGGAACACCACTACGAAATTCATTTTCAAACGGTTTTAAATCTTTGCTGTCGGGTGCAATAAAAAGTCCATCTAAATTCGAATCTGGCGTAGTTTGAATCAAACGAATGGCAACAAAATCGGTCAAAAAATACTCGGTCAACACGATATTTAAATTCGTCACTGCTTCTTCCAACGTCATCGCGTCGTGCAATGCCAAATTTAATTTGTGCATCCGATTCACAGCAGTGTCGTTGTCACGTGCAATATCAATCAGTTCGGTAAGTTGGTTTTCCATGTCTTGATAACGTGAACGGAATAATTCGAGCTGTTTTGAAATCAACGAAACCGCCCCACCCGTTGCGTGAGGGATACTTAATTTTTCTAAAAGTTCAACATGACTATGGAAAAAATCAGTATGTGTTTGTAAGTAATCAGCGACTTGCATTGCCGTTATTTCATTCGTTTTTTTCGGAGTTACCTTAATGGCTTTAGGTTTAACGACTTTTTCGACAACTTCTTTGGGTTTGACAACACGCGGAGCGCGTGGTTTTTTTGCAGGCGATTCTACTTTCTCACTCATAAAACGATAAATCCTTCAAACACAGAAACTGCTGCCCCCGTCATAAAAACAGGTTCGCCGCGTCCTGCCCAACTAATGTTTAATTCCCCACCAGGTAATTCGACTCGTACGGTATTACTTAATAAATTTTGTTCGATTCCAATCACTACCGCTGCACACGCGCCACTTCCACAGGCTTGTGTTTCACCAGCTCCGCGTTCGTAGACTCGTAATTTAATCGCATTTTTGTCCAACACTTGCATAAAACCTATGTTGGCGCGTTCTGGAAAAATTTTGTGACTTTCAAGAGATGCACCAATTGTCTCAACAGGTGCAGTTTTAATGTCATTCACCTGTAAAACCGCGTGTGGATTTCCCATTGAAACCGCGCCAAATGCTTTTTCAGTTCCATTCACATTGACAGTGTAAAAACGTGCTTCTTGTTCCATAACCATCGGAATTTCAGTAGGTAAATGACGTGGAATTCCCATGTTCACAGTAATTAAATCGTCATCCGTAAAACTCAAAACTAATTGTCCTGATTTTGTTTCGACCACGATTTCATTTTTATCAGTTAATTTTTTATCGCGTACAAATCGTGCAAAACACCGTGCGCCATTGCCACATTGCCCGACTTCACTACCATCGGCGTTGAAAATACGATATTTAAAATCGGCATTCGGCTGATTCGTTTTTTCAACAACTAAAAGTTGATCAAAACCAATTCCCGTATGGCGATTTGCCATAAAACGAATTTTTTTCGGTGTAAGTGCAATGCGTTGATTGACCGCATCGACCACGACAAAATCATTGCCTAAACCGTGCATTTTGGTAAATTTCATAGAATTTTATTATCAAATCTGTGTTCCGCCGACGGTTAATCCGTCGACTTTTAAAGTAGGTTGCCCAACACCGACTGGCACGCTTTGCCCGTCTTTACCACACGTTCCCACACCACTATCAAGTTCTAAATCATTGCCAACCATTGACACTTTTGTCAAAACATCAGGGCCATTACCGATTAAGGTTGCACCTTTAACGGGGCGTGTAATTTTGCCATTTTCGATTAAATAGGCTTCGCTGGCAGAAAATACGAATTTTCCTGAAGTAATATCAACTTGTCCGCCTGCAAAATTTTTGGCATACAGACCATTTTTCACGGACTGAATAATTTCGTCAGGATGATGTTGTCCCGCTAGCATATAAGTATTGGTCATACGTGGCATGGGCAAATTGGCGTAAGATTCACGTCTTCCATTGCCCGTTGGTTTTGCGCTCATCAACCGTGCATTTAAACGGTCTTGCATATAGCCTTTTAAAATTCCATTTTCAATTAACACGGTATTTTCGGTTTGTGTACCTTCGTCATCGATACTTAATGAACCACGTCGTCCGTACAATGTACCATCATCAACCACGGTGCATAATGAAGACGCAACTCGTTCACCCACTCGTCCACTAAATGCTGATGTACCTTTACGATTAAAATCGCCTTCCAGACCATGACCAATGGCTTCGTGTAATAAAATTCCAGGCCAGCCCGCACCTAAAACTACCGTCATATTTCCAGCGGGGGCTTCACCTGCTTCCAAATTGACTAAGGCTTGGCGCACAGCTTCTTTTGCATAATTCAGTGCGGTGTCTTGTTCAAAAAACATCGCATAATCACACCGTCCGCCGCCGCCCATCCCACCTTGTTCACGTTTACCATTTTCGACCACAATAACCGTGATATTCAATCGAACTAATGGGCGAACATCCGCTAATAAATGCCCGTCTTGATTTGCTACTAAAATATGTTCGTGTGCGCCAGACAAACTAATGATTACTTCTTCAATTCGAGAATCTAAAGCGCGAGTTTGTATGTCGAGTTGTTTTAAAAAATCGATTTTTTGTTGGTCTTCGATCGATTTCAACGGATTTAACGTTGAATAAAGTAAACGAGCATTTTGATTGATCGCTTTTAAATTCACTTGCGCGTTTTGTGCCTGACGAGTGATTGCTTTGACGTTATTTATCGCTTCGAATAACACCGGAATTTCTAAGAGATCGCTATAAGCAAAACCTGTTTTTTCCCCAGAAACTGCACGCACACCTGCACCTTGCTCAATACTGTGATGCCCTTCTTTGACAATGCCGCTTTCGAGTGTCCACGATTCGGAATGGCTAGATTGAAAATAAATATCAGCAGCATCAACTTCTGCACTGAGCAGATGATTCATCAATTTCTCGATGTCTGAATCTTGGATGTTTGCGGGAGTGAGAATTGCTTGGCGTGCTAGTTGGAGTAAGTGCATAAAACCTGATTTGAATGTGAATGCACACGGCGTGTGCTTGATTATTTGAAACGGAATCGATTTAGTGAATATGAACTTCTCGTGATTTTACAGTATCGCTTCTACGCAACATGTAACGATCCGCCTGTTCACCTGTAACTTGTGTTCCATCATCATTAAGTTGAATTAACGTTCCTTCATCTTTAATGCGATATTGGCGTGTATTTGATTCGTTATCACGTGGTGTCAAAAGAACAAGGTTATTTTCATCATCCCAAGTATATTTGCCTTTTTCATAAAATTCTCTTGAGGATTCTTTCGCGGGCTGCGTGACGAGCAAATAATTGTTATTATCCTTAAGGGACAGCGTTGCTTTAATTCCATTGCAATTGTCGCAAGGTAAAAAACCATAAAAAACGCCGCGAAACTTCTTACTTTCATCTACAGGTTTTAAATGATTTGCATATTCTGCTTCCTGTAGATGACTCATAACACGCGCTTTAAGAAAATTCTCTTGCGCTGTTAAATCCGTCGCGGCAATTGCAAAATGTGCAGAAAATAAAATGCTAAAAAAAACCAAAGTTTGTTTTACTGTTTTCATAAAAATAACTCTCCAAAAGTTGTTTAACATTTCTTGTTTGAAATCGGGACGCTATTCTTGTCCTAACAAATCAATCAATATCTGTTCATAAATTCTGCTTAAAACGTCTAAATCTGCAATGCCAATGTGTTCGTTGACTTTGTGAATACTGATATTTAACGCGCCGAGTTCGATCACTTGTGCGCCTGTCGGGGCAATAAAACGCCCATCAGATGTGCCACCGCCCGTATCATCAATCGTTTCAAAACCTGTGATAATTTTAATTGCACTGTGTGCGGCATCAACTAATGCGCCATTTGATGTTAAAAATGGTTCACCGGATAAACGCCATTCGATGTCGTATTTCAAACCATGTCGATTTAAAATTTCTGCCGTACGTTGTTTGATAATTTCTGCTGTCAATTCGGTGCTAAATCGCAAATTAAATTGCACATTCGCATTCGCTGGAATGACATTTTCAGCCCCTACACCACTGTGGATGTTTGAAATTTGCAAACTTGTCGCAGGAAAAAATTCATTGCCATTGTCCCAAACTTCGCTTACTAAATCTTGTAATGCGGGAGCGGTGCTGTGAATCGGATTGTCGGCTAATTCAGGATATGCAACGTGACCTTGAATGCCGTGAACGGTTAAATTTGCATTCAACGAACCTCGTCGCCCTACACGAATTACGTCGCCAATCTGTTTATCGCTCGATGGTTCGCCCACTAAACACCAATCGATTTTGTCACCCCGTTTTTCTAACACGTCAACGACTTTTACCACGCCATTTGTCGCAGCGCCTTCTTCGTCGCTGGTCAACATAATAGCAATTGAACCTACGTGATTTGGATGATTCATAATGAAACGTTCCACTGCCGTGACAAAACAAGCAATGCCACCTTTCATATCTGCCGCGCCACGTCCGTATAAATTACCATCACGAATTGTCGGTTCAAACGGTGGTGATTCCCATAAATTCAACGCACCAATGGGAACAACGTCAGTGTGACCTAAAAAAATAAATAACGGTTTTTCCGTGCCACGACGTAACCAAATGTTTTCCGTATCACCAAAATTCAAACGTTCATCGACAAACCCTAATGGTGTTAATCGATTGGCAATTAAATCTAAACACCCCGCATCATTTGGTGTGACCGATTCACGACTAATCAAGTCTTTTAAAAGTGCTAATGTGTCTGTCATAAAAAATGTTTTTCATACATTCGAGTATCGAATCCCACCAATAAAATCGTTCCATTATCAATCACAGGGCGTTTCATTAGCGTTCTATTTTGAGCAATTAACGGCAACGTAGTTTCAATTTTTGTGCAAAATTGTTGCTGTTCAGGCGATAATTTTCGCCACGTCATCCCTTTACGGTTTAACAAAATTTGCCAATCCTCAAGTCGTGCCGCAAATTGTTTTAACAATTCCAACGTCAAACCTTCGCTGCGAATATCGTGGAATTTGTATTCAATTTGATGTTCATCAAACCAAAGCCGTGCTTTTTTGACTGTGTCGCAATTTGTTAAACCGTAAATAATCATCGTTTCAACCTTATTCCGAATCGCCGCCGAGCAAATCTTCAATTGCTGGCAAATCGGGTTCGCTTTTCAAACGAACTTTATAAACGTCGATAAGTTCCATTAACGCTTGTTCCAAATCACCCAAAATTTCTTCCTCGTTTTCAATTTCGTCATCAGGAATTTCGCCTGATTCCAAATAATCTTGTTGTGTGTTGACTGAATCTTCAACTGATAAAATTGCATACATCAAAGTGGTGCTGGAAATATCTTTGCTCATAGTTTTGTACCTCTAGTTAAGTGAAAAATAATTGTTGTTAAATTACATAACGGGTTGAATCATCAATGCCTGCGGCTAAAAATCCCGCTTTGCGTAGCCGACACGCATCACACGTTCCACAAGCTTCGCCATTTTTGTTAGCAGAATAACACGAAACAGTTTGCCGATAATCCACACCTAAATGTGTACCACGTTCAATAATTTCTGCCTTACTCAACTGAATAAGCGGCGTATGAATTCTAAACGGTTCGCCTTCGACGCTGGCTTTTGTCGCTAAATTTGCTAGCGTTTCAAAGGCGGCAATAAATTCAGGGCGGCAATCGGGATAACCCGAATAATCCACCGCATTCACGCCGATAAAAATATCTTGGGCATGTAACACTTCAGCCCAACCCAATGCTAGCGATAAAAAAACCGTGTTTCGAGCAGGCACATAAGTTACAGGGATACCTGTTTCTAACGTTTGTGGCACAGCAATTTCGGAATCTGTTAACGCACTCCCGCCAATCGAACCGAGGTCTAAACTTACGACTTTGCGCGTCACGCCATAATCAGCGGCGATTTTTGCACCTGCTTGTAATTCTGCTTTGTTACGTTGTCCGTAATCAAAACTTAGCGCAAAACATTTATAGCCTTCCGCTTGTGCCATTGCCAAAACGGTTACAGAATCCAAACCGCCTGAAAGTAAAACGACTGCTCTTTTGTGCATTGATTATTTTCCTTGTGCGTCTTGCCACAAGAGTTTGTGAAGTTGAATTTGAAAGCGTACCGGTAGTCTGTCCGCTAATATTTTTTCCGCTAATTCGGTTGGATTTTGTTGTGGCACAACGGGTGAGAATAAAACGTGGCAACGTTTCGACAAATCGTAATTTGCTATGATTTTTTTTGACCAGTCATAATCTTCATCGTCTGCAATCACAAATTTCACCTGATCTTGAACCGTTAAAAAATTGATATTTTCATAACGATTTTTTTCGACTTCGTGTGAACTTGGTGTTTTTAAATCCATGACTTTGACGATTCGATTATCAACTTTCGACACATCCAACGCGCCGCTGGTTTCAAGCGAAACGTTAAAATTTGCATCAGCCAATTGCGTTAATAACTCTAAACACCCAGGTTGCGCTAACGGTTCGCCACCTGTGACACAAATATATTGGCAATCGTATTTTTTAATCTCAGCGAAAATATCAATGAGTGACATTTTTACCCCGCCCGAAAACGCATAACTGGTGTCGCAATAATTACAACGTAACGGACAACCGGTTAAACGTACAAATACTGTTGGAAGCCCAACGGTATTAGATTCGCCTTGTAGAGAATAAAAAATTTCACTAATGCGTAAAGTGACTGACATCAGTTTGGTACGTCATTAAGTTGCTGCAATTTTTTTGCAGCAACTTGAGCGGGTTTAGAATTCGGAAAATCTGTAATAACACGGGTGAAAAGTTCTTTAGCTCTCGCCGAATTTTTGGCATCCATTTCAATCATGCCCAATTCTAATAAGGTATCAGGCACTTTTTGGCTCGTCGGATATTTTTCCAAAACGGTATTAAATGCTTTTTTCGCTGAACCCGTATCTTTGCTCACACGATATGCTTTACCCAGCCAGAATTGTGCGTTATTGGCGTACAAATTTGAAGGATCTTTGCTTAACAATGTATTGAATTGCGTAATTGCTTCGGCAACTTGACCATTACGAAATGCCTCGAACGCTTGTAAATACTGCTGCTTTTTTTCGTCAGCAGGTGTAGCAGCGGGGGGGACAACAGAGGCTACGGGTTTTGTTGGTGGCGTAGCTTCAACGGGTTCGGGTTCTTTTGCCGGCAGTGCTGGTGTTTCAGCAGAAGCCGCAGGCTTCGAGCCACTTAATTTCGTTTCGACTTGCTGCAAACGATCATCAAAATCCGCGTTCATTACCGATTGCTTTTTTTTCATTTCGGCAATCAAATTCGCCTGTTCTTCGAGTTTGCCATTCAATTGTTGAATTTCAACCTGCGCTTCATCCAAACGAGTCATCAATTCAAATGTGCTGTTCATTGGCGCACTGACTGCAATAGGTGTACGAGCTGCCGCGCTTCCTCCTGTTGGATAAGCCGAATTATCAATCACGGGTGCGAGCGAATCCGCTAAAGCAAACGAACTCGCAAAAAGTAAAAGCGCAGGGAGTTTTTTCATGTCAGTAAGCAATTTCAACGCGACGATTTAATTCCCAAGATGATTCATCATGCCCCATTGCGACGGGTTTTTCTTCGCCATAACTGACGATACCGAGTTGGCTTTCCGAAACACCTTGCGCTTTTAACATTCCAGCAACCGTTTTTGAACGTTGTTCGCCTAGTGCAATGTTGTATTCACGTGAACCACGTTCGTCGCCGTTACCTTCTAAGACAACGTGTTGGCTAGGATTTGCCAATAAATAACGTGCATGAGCAGCAATGACGGGTACGAAATCTTGTTGAACTTGACTGCTATCGAGCATGAAATAAATCGTGCGTTTTGAAAGCGGATTATTTGGATCGCTGAATTCCGGTGGCAAGCCATTAGCACCTTTCGCACCATATTTTCCATTGCCATAACGTCCCCCACCCATGCCTGAACCGCCCATACCAGAACTATCGTTTAATCCGCTCACCGACGCATCGTTCATGCCACCGTTTAAGCTGCCATCAGTTAAACTTGCGTCTTTTTCTTCATCAGAGCTACAGCCTGATAACGCTAATGCACTCATCATGGCAACCAGTGCTAATGTTTTTGTAAATTTCATTATTTTTTCCAAATCATAAGGGTTAAAAAGTTTGCTATTTTGGCGACCATGCAGGTTCGCGTACTTCAGAACTATCAAAAACGAGCTTTTGTTGCATTCTACCATTGATAGAAACGGCGGATAAATAGCCCATATTTCCTTTGCGTGACGCATATAAAACCATGTCACTATTCGGCGCGAAACTCGGTGATTCATCGAGAGGACCTGACGTTAAAACGCTAATCGATTTTGAATTCACATCCATCACACCAATGCGATAATCGCCGCCGTTGCCGTGAACCATCGTAATGAATTTTCCATCGGGTGAAAAGCTTGCGCGTGCATTATAACTGCCACTAAAAGTAATACGTTTTTCTTCGCCCCCTTGAACAGGAATTGAATACAACTGCGGTTTGCCACCACGATCAGACGTAAATACAATCGTTTTGCCATCTGGCGACCAGGTTGGTTCGGTATCAATTGCACGATTTTTAGTTAATTTCGTGACGTTACGCGAACCTAAATCCAAAATGTAAATATCAGGGCTACCATCTTTCGATAATGTCACCGCGAGTTTTGAACCATCAGGCGACCATGCTGGTGCGCCGTTAATTCCAGGGAATTCAGCAATACGCTCACGTTGCCCTGTCGCTAAAGTTTGGGTATAAACGGCAGCTGATTTTTTTTCAAAGGAAACGTAAGCTAGGCGTTTTGCATCAGGTGACCACGCGGGCGACATTAACGGTTCAATCGAGGTGGCAACGGCTTGAGCATTTGCACCATCTGCATCGGCAACCATCAATTTATGATTACTTTGATCACCTTGGCGCGTAGTTGTGATGTATGCAATTCGACCGCTAAACACACCTTTCTTACCGAGTAATTTCTCATAAATCATGTCGCTAATGTGATGCGCAGTCTTACGCAAATCATTTGCTGATGATGTCATTCGATAACCTAATAATTGTGAACCGTTTGCCACATCGAACAATTGAAATTCGACATTGTATTGACCACCATTGGGCTGCACACGTCCAATCACAATGTAATTTTGTCCAATAGATTGCCAACTAGGAAAGTTAATTGCATCAGCAGATGTGGGTTTGGCAGGCATTTGTTGTGGTGATAAAGTTTTAAAATACCCACTACGTGTTAAATCTGAATCGACCACGCTACTCACATCAAGCGACGCACCTTGTGACGCAAATGGCACAATTGCAATCGGCATCGCACTCTCGATACCTTCTGTAATTTCAATCGACATTTCAGCGTTCACCGCTGGCGCAAAACACGTTCCAATTACCGATGCTAAAATCAATCTTTTAAATAAATTCACGGGATACCTTCTAGTCTTCTCTTTTTATTGTAATGGGGAATTCTTTAAATTCACCTTTTATAAACAAATCCATATCATTAGGAACTGGCAATGGATCGGCTGCCTCAACTGCGGCTACAACGGAGTCATCAAATCCTGTATCACCACTGCTTTTTTCTACTCTTACACTTACAATCGAACCTTTCGGGGTTACTTTAACTCGAACAGTGCATTTAAGCGGTTCAGCAGAGGGGTAACGCCCGTGTTTATTTTTAACCTTGTCGTGAATAGCATCTTTAGATTTTTTAATTGCAGCGGCATCTTCACCAGCCGCCGCTTTTGCATTCGCCGCCGCAGCTTCTTGTTTTGCCGCTTCTATTCTTGCCTTATCGGCGGCTTCACGTTCAGCCGCTTGTTTTGCCAACGCATCGGCATGCGCCTTTTCGTTTGCTGCACGTTCAGCATCGGCTTTTGCGGCGGCATCTTTTGTCGCCTTATCAGCAGCCTGTTTCGCAGCGGCTTCTGCTTTCGCAACAGCATCTTTGGCGGCTTTTTCAGCAGCTAATTTTTCAGATTTTTCCTTTTCGGCAGCAGCTTTTTTAGCATCAGCTTCTGCTTTTTTTGCTTCGGCTTTTTCGACAGCTAATTTTTCAGCTTTTTCCTTTTCGGCTGCAACTTTTTTAGCATCAGCCTCTGCTTTTTTTGCTTCGGCTTTTTCGACAGCTAATTTTTCAGCTTTTTCCTTTTCGGCTTCAGCCTTTTTCGCTTCGACTTTTTCAGTCGCCTCTTTTTCATGCTCTGCTTTTTTTGCATCTTCGGCTTTTTTAGATTCCACTCGCTCGACAGCTTTTTTCGCATCTTCAACTTTTTGAGCTTCAGCTTTTTCAGTTGCAATTTTTTCAGCTTTCGCAGCGGCTTCCTTTACAGTTTTTTCATTAGCTTCTTTTTTAACCTCTTCGGCTTTTTTCATTTCAGCTTTTGCTGCTGATTTCTTCGCTTCAACCTTTTCGGCTTCTACTTTTTTTTCTGCAGCGGCTTTTTTTGCTTCCGCTTCTGCTTTCGCAACTGCAGCGGCTTGCTTTGCTGCTAAATCTTCTTTTGGTGGTTCGATTTTTTTAGGTTCTGCAACTGGTTTTGGCGGCTCAACTTTTTTTGGTTCTTCAATAGGCTGTGGAGTTATTTCAGGCTCTGGAACAGACACAGGTTTTTCAACTGGTAGCACAGGTTTCGCCGCTGGCGGATTTAGTTCAACCATCGTCGCATGAATAATTTCAGGTTCTGGTGGCGGTGGCGGTGGTGCAGGTTTATACAACGCACTGAGCGCGAATAATCCCAAAAGCGTTAAATGAAACGCTAGTGCCAATAAAAAAGGTTTTGAAAATTTTTGATTAGACATCGAAGCCGTTAATCATCTGATTTGGTCATTAACCCAACGGTCGGCACGCCAGCTTTTTTTAACGCTGCCATTGTCACAACAACCGTGCCGTAATCGATATTCTTATCGGCGTTAATCAAAATTTGTGTGGTAGGTTTATTTTTTAAAACAGCTTCAATACGCGGATAAATTTCTTCTAACGAAACCGGTTCATCTTCACCATTGCCGACGTTGATAAAATATTTACCGCCTTCTTCGCTGTGTTGAATTGAAATAATAAACGGTGGCGTATCGTCTTTTTGCTCAATCATTGCCGCTTGCGCTCGTGGCAAATCCACTTCAACGCCAGACTGTAGCATCGGCGTGGTAATCATGAAAATAATCAGCAATACCAGCGTTACGTCGATATATGGCACGACGTTAATTTCAGCCATCGGGCGACGGCGACCGGCTTTTTTGTTATTTACGTTCATTTACTATGCGCCTGTCTTTGCAATAACACGATGAATTCTTCAACGAATAATTCGTAACGACCGGTTAATCTGTCCAAACGGGTTGAAAAACGGTTATACGCGACAACGGCTGGAATCGCGGCAAACAAACCAATCGCTGTCGCAATCAATGCTTCGGCAATACCGGGTGCAACTTGCGCTAAGGTGGCTTGTTTTACATTTCCCAATGCC
>JAQTOX010000037.1 GCA_028713055.1 Methylococcales bacterium
AATGTGTAACAACACCCGCTGCATTTTTGATTGCTGTAATTGATAACCACTTGGGATAAATTTCACCACTTTTACGTCTATCCCAAATTTCGCCTATCCAAAAACCGTTTTGTTCAATATTCGTCCACATTTCAGCATAAAAATTTGCATCTTGACGGTCAGATTTAAGCACGTTTATTTTGCGTCCAATAAGTTCATCGACGCTGTATCCTGTAGATTCTGCAAAAGCATCATTGGCACGCAAAATAACGGTATCACAATCGGTAATCACGATAGCGTAGTTTGCATTAAAAACACTGGCATCGACGAGAGTATCGTCATTGATTCGCCGCACTAATAACACAAATCCGCTAGTAATTAACATAGCGCACATAGCGCGTAGTAATTGAACTGGAAAACCAAACCAATCGATAAAATTTTCTTGGGAAAGTAACCAACTCGGTAAAACAGAATCTGAAGAAGATAAAACTAGCGTTGCTAATCCATAACAAAAAAAAGCTAATGCCGTACTATAAATCCAAAATTTAAAATAGCCATTCAACAGATGCTTAGGGGTTGTTTTCAAACTTGAAAATAAAGCAAAAGCCGTTAGGAGTGCAGCAGGAAAACCAACGAAGAAACGCGCCCCCGTTGCTATACCAATAGTTGAGTCATCAGCAATTGACCACAATATCGCTATGCCAATTGCAACAATGCCATAGACTAAAACTACTGGTAAACGTTCTGGACTTACAACACGTCGCCCAAATTCCAATAAAGGAAGATACGAAAACAATAATAATGTTCGACTCGCCAACGCTAACCATTCACTTGAAACACAGAGACGTTGAAATTCTAAAAGTTCGACTACGCCGTGAAGAATTCCAAATGTGCTAAGTAACCACAAGTGTTTAGTAAAACTGAAAATCGTATTTTGTCTTGGCAACATGTAAAACACCGTGCCAAGTATAAAAAAAGCCAACCCATAAACTTGATAAATCAACCCCATGATGTTGGGTGAAACGTATAAGTTGGATTGATTTATCATGAACATTAACCGCCAGAAATATAGAATTTAAAATCGGCAGATACTACCATTTACAACACACACAAAGTGAGATGTAGCGCACAAAATGTGCATATTGTTAATAATTCAAATATAAATTTACCGAGTTAAACAATTTGGCTGTTTTTGTTTTTCCTACGGCTAGTGTAGATAACAAAAATAATGAGCAATGTGGCAAGAATTATCGATGCCCCAATAGTACCAAACCCCAATCCGCCTTTTTCTAATGGTTTTGTGAGTAAATCTCCAAACGTTGCACCGAATGGGCGAGTGAGTACAAACGCTATCCAAAACAACATTACTCGATTTAACAGCGTGACGTATGAAGCCAGCGCGATGAGTGAAATTACCCCGCCAATCAGTGTGGCACTTCCCAAAAATCCCAAACCAGAATCATCGGCTAAAAAGTCGCCCAAAGCAGTGCCTAATGTGTTAGAAAATAAAATGGCTATCCAGTAAAACAACTCGACTTTGACTGTTTTGATGTTGCTGACAGAAAGTGTTTTTTCACTAAACTGCCAAATGGTCAGAACTACCAATAAGCAAGTGGTCAAAATTAACGACCCCGTGGCATAACCGACTCCCAACGTTCTATCCATGTAATCAGACATTGTTGTACCAGCAGTGCTTGTCGTAAGAATGACTGACCAATAAAGTACAGGATGAAAATGCTTTGACAGAAGTTGTGCGATAAGTGTGATCAAGAATAAGCTGAACAAGATAATTGAACTCAGCGCGTAACCGACGTTCATCGTCATTGACAGCAAATCACCTGCTGTTTCGCCTAACGTCGTTGCACAAATCTTCATAATCCAAAAAAAGATAGTGACCTCGGCGACTTTA
This sequence comes from Methylococcales bacterium, assembly GCA_028713055.1. GTDB lineage: Bacteria > Pseudomonadota > Gammaproteobacteria > Methylococcales > Methylomonadaceae > UBA10906. The sequence continues at coordinate 1,889 of JAQTOX010000037.1, forward strand.
TTCGTCGCCATTACTTGCCGTCGCGTACTAATCGAACCATAAAAGTGTTACTACGCAAATCGTCATTCACATCGCCATCATCAAACGCCACATACCACGCGCTATTCACATTAAGATTGGCAACATTAGGTGATGACGACCAAAAAATTTCAGAGGGTGTTGCTGGAAAAACTTTGCTATCAACAGCAGGCAAACCGACGCTATTATCAATAATACTGAATAACTCTCTAACATTGGGTAATCGCCATGCAACGGTGCTAGTTGCTTGCTTTGTGGCTTGTTGTAAAGCTGCTTCATGCGTCATAGCCGTTGCCTCACCAACACAAGTGTTTACAGACCATTTCATACCTTCAGCACAACGTCGCCAAACCAACCCTGTTTTATTATCTTTCACTTCCTGTCCGTCGGCAGAAGGCGTGTAACGGGTGACGGTTTTATCTACAGAATAGCGAACTAAACGAACTGCCGAAGCCCATTTGAGATTGCTGTCATCCACAAAACCAACATCAAAAGTCACAACCCAACCGTGTGGTGAATCGTCATCCGTTTTACCGACAAAATACTCAGATGCCCAGTAAGATTTTGGTTGTGTGTTAGGAAAAAAAGCAGTATCGATTGTTGGTCCTGGATAAGGAACGCCATAATCGACAACGCTTTCTAACTCTTGAGCCGAAGGTAACTGCCAATCACTTGCACCACAAAGTTTCTCTTGATTGACCGCTTTAACAAAAGAACCGACATCCGTTTCTTTTGCCATTTCTTCCGCTGAACTGAAATGTGTGTAAGTATTCGCACCATCGTGCAAACCAAAATCATTGGTTTTGTTTTCCCAAATCAAGCCAGTCTCATTGTCTTTCACGCAAGCCCAACTGCTTGCCGTGACAGGTAATACCGCCCCTGTGCTATCTATTTTTGTAAAGCTAAATCCCAACAAACCGTCTTTTTTATTGTTCGTTGCAGTTTTCGTATCACGCCCAATCATGCCATCTTGAAATTTATTTAGGGCTTTTGCTTTTGCACTGGTGCAACTAACAAGTGCAGAACTTTTCGCTTGATAACATTGTTTAGCAGTAACACCTGTGTCGTTCAATTCGTTAACGACGGGTGCTGAAACAGCATGCGCCATTTGTCCTGCAAACAGCAGTCCGAGAGTAAAAAAATAATTACGATAAGTTAAAGTGTGTGACATGAAGCTTCTCCAAAAATTGAGTAGGTTATTTCAAACAAGTTGCTGGTGTAGAACTGACTACGCGAGAAGCGTTCAACCCTTCATAGTCGCCAATGATTGAACAGGGAACTTGTGCGGCGGATAACGCTAACTTTTGTGTCCAACTTCCTGTTTTATCGAGCGTTAATTTTATCGGTGAGCCGACCATCAGACCGCTGCTACTTCTGAGTTGCAAGGTCAATAGGTCTGATGCTGTCATACGTTCAGCAGCCGTTACACTAGGTTTGAAAATCACATTTCCTGCAAGTGTCAATTTACCCGCAGACCAATTCGCTGTTGAAAGTTTGAAATCTTGAACTTGTGCCATTGTGGCATTCGCCCGTGCTGTCCAAACAGAAATGTTCGCCGTAACAACATTCGATTTTAATGTTCGACCTGCACCATTTTCTGTTGCATAAAAACTGACCGTATACGTTTTATTTGCATCGGCAGCCGTTGGCATCCATTGCAAATTTTGGGTGGGCAAATTGCCAACCGTATCAATATGAAGGGCAGACAAACTAGCACTTTTCATGGGAATTGAACCGTGAAAGCCAAATGTGTCGCCCTCTTTATCAAAAACGTGTAGCGGAATATCTAACGGCGTTTCACCAACGGTTACATCCCATTGTGTATTGATTTGGCTTAACACGGGAGCAGTATCTTTTGAGCCGCCTGCTTTCGCGAAAGCAATCAAACCAGGCATACCGTTGTTGAAATAAGCATCCAAAACACCTGGTTTCCAAGGATTTTTACCAAGGTTATCAAAGTGGCACACTGTACAATCCTTCGCTCCAGTTGCATCTTTGTATTCGGGACGCGCTAACGCTGGCGTACTTATCACGCCGTTTATTAGTATTCCAAATGTTAAAAATACTAATTTTTTCATGTGATTTCTCTTAAAAATTAAAAAATAACGACCCCATCACCAAATGACGCATGGTGCTATCGATATGTTTTGCATCATCGACATATTGATTCATGTAACCGACTTCCGTGCGAACACTCGGATTAAACGTCCAGCCCAAACCTGCAAAGGCACGATTCTGGTCAAACCCTGATTTTCCGCCATATTGCGTTGAGTTAGTACGAATAAAAAATTCATCCCACGTCACCAAACTTAAACGAGGTTCAAATTCTAACGGGTGCGTAAATTTAACCATTTGACGAGGACGTACACGCACTTCATCGCCTCTGATGAAATTGCTTTCAATCATGGTTCTAAACATAAACGTTCCCATATCTGTCGGTAAAACATAACGAAACGCTGGCCAAATATCTTGTTGAGACACGTATTTTTTCCCGAGGTTTTGCGTTGGCAACCAAGTGTAACCCGCCCAAATTGTGGCACGATCACTGAGTGAATAACCGATTGCCGTGCGAACCATGCCCTGATACCAATGATCAAAATTGTTATCAAAGCGCGATTGCCCTTCTACCCAAAGTCGTCCTTTTTCTAAACTTGGATCGATAGCTTTCAAACTACCTTCTGCGACAACCTGCATCCAGCTTCCAGAATCTTGAAATACGTCATCATCTGCGACAGCAACGCCAACGAAACTTAAAATCGCAGCGACAAGGGGCAGAATTTTCACTCGGTTTTTCATTTTTTTTCTTCCATTAACGTGAGCAATCCCTTGAGTAAAACCAAAGGCGTTGGAGGACAACCGTTAATTGTCATATCAACAGGAATAACGTTACTGACCGCGCCACAACTCGCATACGAAACGCCAAACTCGCCGCCGCAACTTGCACAATCACCCATTGCAATTACCCATTTTGGATTTGGCGTGGCATCGTAAGTTCGCAATAATGCCGTTTCCATGTGACGCGACACTACGCCCGTCACCAATAAAATATCCGCATGGCGTGGCGAGGCAACAAAATGAATTCCGAAACGTTCCACGTCATAAAACGGATTATTCAGCGCGTGGATTTCAAGTTCACAACCATTACACGAACCTGCGTCCACTGCTCGAATCGCTAAACTGCCCGTGAATTTATGGTCGATGCGGCGTTTGATTTCAATGCCGAGTGTTTCTAATTCTTCATCGTAAGCGGCTTTGTATTTTTCAGTAACCATGCCCACGGAAAAGATTTTTTTAAATGTATTTAACATCGTCGTCGCCTATAAATCGCAGCCAGAATAAGAACAATTGAATGATTTATTGCACACCGGAAAATCAGGCACGATATTGTTGAGTACCGCTTTTTCGAGGGCCTCCCAATTCAATTGGCTGGGGTCACGCGGATAAAAACGCGCAATCGTGTTATTTTCACCAAAGCGAACATACGAGACAATTTCACCGCGCCAACCATCTACAATTCCTAAACCATAACTTTCGGCTTTCGGTGTTTGCCAATCTGCCACCAAATCACCTTCTGGCAAAGTTGCTAACTGTTCTACAAATTGCTCGATGAGTTTCATTGAAGCGTTAATTTCTTTATAGCGAACCCAAAAACGCGAGGCAATATCGCCTTGATCTTCGAAAGCGACTTTGACTTGCACCGAATCATAAGGTGCGTAAGGGGCATCACGTCTAACATCAAAATCTTGTCCGCTTGCTCGCCCAACAAAACCGAGTGTTCCAAAATGTGCTGCTGTTTCGGGTGACAAATAACCAGCGGTATAAAGTCTGTCTTCGAGCGACGAATTCAAATCAATCGCAGGAATTAAATCCGCTAATTCAACACGGAGTTGTTCGATTTCTGTAAAAATAAACTTTCCCGCGGCTTCGGTTACATCAACGACAACACCACCGACAACAATTTTATCCATCAAAAAGCGATGCCCGAATAACTCGTAATTAGTTCGACACCACAATTCTTTGAGTCGCATCATTTGCATAAACGCAAAGGTGAATGCCACGTCATTACAAATCGCACCGATGTCGCCCAAATGGTTTGCGATGCGTTCACGCTCGGCAAAAATGCCACGAATCAACGCCGCCCGTTTTGAAATTTCAACGCCAGCGGCTTGTTCCATTGCTATGCAAGCCGCCCAAGTATGTGAAACACATGTATCACCTGAAACACGTCCCGCTAATTTCGCCAAACTTTCTGGTGTGCGACCTTCGGCAATTTTTTCTGTGCCTTTGTGAACATAACCCAAACGTTCTTCTAAATTTAAAATTAACTCACCCACCGCTTGAAAACGAAAATGTCCAGGTTCAATAATTCCCGCATGAACAGGTCCTACGGGAATTTCGTAAACACCTACGCCGTGCGACTGAATAAAATGATAACCGGTATCAGGTGGCGTAATTTTCGCGGGTGAACCTTGAACTGAAAAATTATGACGAAGTGGATAATCATGTTTATTCCAGGCTTTATGACGTGTCCAACAACGCGGATCAGGATGATTCATAAATTCGATACCCAACATATCGTGTGTGTGACGTTCACTACGATTTGCTGCCGCATAAACCGTAGCTTGCGATGGTAACTCTGGTTTTGAAACGTTAATCGTGGTGCGAAGTAAAACGTAATCGCCCGATTTTTCAAAACAAGCGTGAACATAAAATAGCCCCTCAACTTGTTCTGCCCAACCCGCTGCCCAACGCATTTTGTGTTCAGCGGCTAATTTGGCAAAATGTTGCCAATGTTTATCGTCAATCTGCCACATTTCAACGACGGGTGAAACATGTTCAGATTTAACAAAAATACCTGCCTCGTCCAATTGCGATAAAAACGTTTTTTGCCAACTCATAATGCGCTCCCTGAAATCAACAATGTCGCTTGACTAAACCAATCACTCAAAAAGCTCGGAATCGATAAACCTAACCACAACGCAAAACCTAAATGCACCATCACAGGAATCAAATTAGCTTTAATCGCGGATTGACCTTCGGGTTGTTCACCAAACACCATTGGTTGAATGTGACGAAATAAACCTGCAAACGCAATTCCAATACCCAACAATAACAATGGCGTAAGCCACGGATAATTGTGCATTGTTGCGAGTAATACTAAAAATTCGCTGGTGAAAACACCGAATGGTGGAAAACCTGCGATTGCAACCGTGCCAATCAATAATCCCCAACCTACTTTCGGTTGGGTTCTAATCAAACCACGGATTTGTGCCATTTTCTGCGTACCTGTAATTTGTGCCGCGTGTCCGACAGTCACAAAAATCGCTGATTTCACGAGCGAATGAACGGTCATGTGCAACAACGCCGCAAATGTTGCCAGCGATCCACCCATTCCAAACGCAAAGGTCATCAACCCCATGTGTTCAATCGAGGAATAGCTAAACAGCCGTTTAATATCTTGTTGTCGATGCAAAAATAACGCGGCAACCAAAAACGAAACTAGCCCAAAACCCATCATCAAATAACCCGCAATGTGACTTTGCGTCGCACCATCAACGAGCATTTTGTTTCGCACCACAGCATAAAGTGCGTCATTCAATAATAATCCCGATAACACTGCCGACATTGGCGTAGGACCTTCGGAATGCGCGTCTGGCAACCAGTTGTGCAATGGTACTAAACCGATTTTTGTGCCGTAACCAATCAACAAAAACACGAACGCAATTTCTAAAATATCGGGATTTAATTGCGTCGCGTGGTCGTGTAAAACCGTCCACAACAAGGCATTTTCACTGTCGCCAATTTGCGATGCAGCGTAATACAACAAAATCGTACCGAATAACGCTTGCGCGATACCGACACCACACAAAATAAAATACTTCCAAGCCGCTTCAATCGATTCGGGCGTGCGATACAAACTGACGAGTAACACTGTCGCCAAGGTCGCGCCTTCCATCGACACCCACATGATGCCCATATTGTTGGTGGTCAAAACCAAATACATCGCCAACATAAAACCTTGATACATCGAGTAATAAAGTTTTAAGCGTGAATCCGACAGCTTACCAATTTCCTTTTCGTGAGCCATATACGGTGCGGAAAATAAGGACGTGGTAAACCCCACAAATGCCGTCAGCACAATCAAATACACATTAAACGAATCGACCAAAAACGCTTTGCCACTCGATAAAATCGTACCTTGATTAAAAACCGTAATTGCCAACCAAATTGTAATCAACAAACTCACACCGTTAATACGCGTGTTGAGTTTGCCAATATCGTCTTTGTGTCCCGTCAATGCGAAAAATAAAATTCCCGCCGCTGATAACAGCAATAACAAATAAACCGCAATCATATAAAAACCTCTGGTTAGAATTCTTTTAGTTAACAGTGCGATTAACGTGCCATACAAAACGTTTTCTTAACATTTTGAATAGCATGACGTTTTTAAAAAATAAAACAATGTTGAATGTGTTGACTGTGGTGTAAAAACACCCATGTGGTGGTTTTGAACCAAAATTGAATAGGTGGAGTGAACTGACAAGTCCAACCCACCGATAGATGAAAAATTTAATCGCAGGTCTGGGGTTTTATTTCCGCGTTGAATCTGCGCCTTTCACAAACAAATCACCCGTTAAATGTTCATATAACATACAGCCTGTTTTGATGGTGCCAGTAAAACCAGGAAAGCCTGAAGAAGCGTTACAAAAATAAAAATGCGTTAATGACGTGTGATGGTCAAGTCGATTGAGACTCAAGTTTTTCGGGGTTAAATTTGAGCCATAAGAATTACCTGCTGGACTGCCGCAAAACCGCTGATTTGTGGTCGGGCTACCAGTCATTTTAAAAACGAGGTGTTTGCTGAATTCGGGAATGTAATGTTTTTCAACAACAGCGATAATCGCGTCAAAAATCTCTTTCTTTTTTTGCCGATATTTTGCCGCATCACTGATTTTAAGATCATGGAATCGGTCGTAATTCGCCACCGTTAAAAATTCGATAATTTGATGCCCTTTGGGACAATCATTGTGATCGGTGAGCAAGCTAGGCGTAGTCATTGCGAAACTGGGTTTTGAATAATCGCCCCGCAAATACATATCATCAAATGCTTGATTTAAATCCTCTTGCTCACTGTGAAACACATTCCATCGCCCAAAACCGTAATCACGCAAATCCAAATCTTTCACCACACAATATGCCATGAAATTGGATGGCGAATAATCGTACATCAATTTACGTTGCACTTTATTTGAAAAATGCTCAAACCCTATCATTTCAGCGGCTTTTTTCGGATCGATATTACAAATAATGTCTTTCCCGTAATACTCAGTTATTTGCCCGCTGTTCAAATTGTCGGCAAGTACGCCCGTGATAGTTTTATCATCTCGAATAAATTGAGTCACTTTGTGGCTATATAAAATTTCACCGCCATTCTCTTCAATCGTTTTAACGAGCGAATTAATCACATGCTCAAAATGTTTCGTCGGATAATAAGCTCCTCGACAATAGCCGATGAAGAGTGTCGCCCAAGCGAAAAAAGATAAATCTCTAGGTGGCAATAGAAAATCTGGCCATTGCAACGCCAATAAAGTTTGTGCAGCGAGAGGTAATTGAAATTGGTCGAAAACCTGTTGCAACGTTGCATTTCGATATTTAAACAAACGATAGTTGCTGCTCAGATTTGATAGCAAAAACTTGGGATTCAACGGAATAGTTAATTTATCTAGCGCATCAGCGATTTGTTCAACCTCGATAATAAACTTTTCTATCGCTGTTGCATGAGCAGGAAACAAAGTCTGTAAACGTGTTATCAAAACCTGAAGGTTATTCGGTATGTCCAACGCATAACCCGGTATTCGATTATGGTCGTAACCGTCGCTATCGTATTTTTCAAAAGTTACGTCTTGATGCAAATTTAACTTTTTCAAAAAATTATGTACGACCCGCCCTTCCCCACAATTCCAAACGTAATGAAATTGGGCGTTAAATCGGTAAATTCCTCCCTCAGTAAACGTGTGTCCATAGCCACCTGGACAATCGTGTGCTTCAAGAAGAATAACTTTTTTCCCCGCTTTAGCCATTAACGCGCCAAAGGACAATCCCGCTAAACCACTGCCTAAAATTAAATAATCAGTTTTCATGTCGGTATTTCTCGCTTAGATGACCCGTGAAGCAGGTCGATGCACGAAACACGGGGAATATGATGCCCCGTCTAGGAATAAATGAACGTTACCTTTTCAATGTGTTGGCTGTGGCTGTGGTGTTCCAAAAATTACGGGTTTAGGCGGTTCGATAGGCATACTTAATTTATTTTGCATTCCAACAATTGCCGTTGTGGGATAGCTGTATAACGCATTCGTACTCGCATCCACGAATAAACCAACGCCACAACTTAACGCATCAATCACAAAATAATAACTGCTGAAACTGGGTTCAAGATAAGTAATTCCACGCTGCGAATCGTTTTCACAATTGACAGTCATCATATTGCCGTCACGTTTAACGACCGTTGACGTGTTACCGCCTGTTGTTTGCCATTCACCTTCTTCGTTAGTAATGTTGCACTGTGTTTTTTCGGGAGTCTTATCGTTCATTGTGGAAACAGTGAGATTTTGTGTTGAACCCTCAAACAGGGTCGCACATCCTGAAAGTAGTGTAATCGTCGTTGCAATCGCTATATTTTTTAACATTTTTCACCTCGTAAATTTGTGATTTTTCCACGTCGTATTATCTTGCGAAAAATCGAATTGTTTCGCCTTGATGATTCTATGTCATGTTATCAATAAATACTCGGCATTTTGTGATACTAAACGCTGTGATTAAGATTTGTAAGTTAAAACAAAACTTTTTTGGTATTTTCAAATTTCAAAATAAACATTCGAAATATTCTCATCCAATGCCATCTGTTTTAGTTTGTCTCTTGGAATACCAACAGCTTCATGCGCTGCTTTAATGGAGCGATATTTATTGCCATCAATCGTTATACGACGTAGAGACGGACGACCATCTTTAGGCGGTTTCTTCTGTAAATCGGCATCTTTTGAAATGTAATTGGGAAAAGATAAGCTACAACATCTCTTTTTAATTGTATTTATATCAATTCCTATTACTCGTGCCGCATCTGATAAAGTTTGATATTCCACACCGTCAATTGTTACCGATACAGCCAATTTAGACATTTTTTCAGAACGTTGTGTTTTAACCACTCCGTCAATTTTTATATCGGGATAATTTGAACTTTTTGCTCGGACAGCGAGCGTTCCGTGTTTAATACCTGTAGCTTTTTCAGCTTCAACTAGCGAGCCGTATTTTATTTCTCCAATCCAAATAGAGGTATAAAGCTGTGTTCGATTAGTGTGTTTTTGATATTTTCTATCTTCTTTTGCAATCGTTCCCGACAAATCTACCCAGTCTGGATAATTAGAACTTTTTAAACGCTGCGATACAGTTCCTGTCGTAATTCCAAAAATTTGCGCGGCTTCTTTTTGACTTTCAAACTTAATACCTGCGATTTCAACTGCTTTTTCAGGTCGGCGGCGTGGACGTTGTCCTTCATCAACGTAGTAATAACCTTCCCAACCGTACTTTATCCTTTTGTGTATTTGTTTATGTGAAACATTTAGTTGCCGTCCTGCTTCAGCAAGTGATTCAAAAATACCATCAGGTATATGTACCACTTTTCGATAAAAGCCTTGGTGTGTACTAATTGTTGGCTGTTGTCCTTCATCTTCGTAATAGTAACCAATCCAACCGTTTCTAATTCGTCCCGATAATGCGCCACCAGATATACCAAGGACTTCGACACAATCTTCAACACAAGAAAATCGCGTTACTTTTTCATTAACCATCGCATAAACAGGTTTTGCACTATGACTCTCGCCACGTTTAGGTGATAAATGACCGCGTGTTCCATCACCACCATCCGTTTTATTGGTCAAAATTCCTTGTTTTAAATCTGCGCGTCCAAGTTGTGAAATTAACTCGGCTTCTCGATTAAGCGCGTCTTGTTCTTCTTTATGCCAACTCAGAATTGAATAGCCAACGTTAAAACCTAATCTTTTATGCTTATTGATAATGTTATTTTTGACTTTGTTTTGTCTATCACTGGGCATTTCGTGTTTGATAACACGGTCAAAATGACCTTTGCCCACATAAAACGGAATTGGCTTTTCTGTGTACATTTTCCACAGTACATAAATGTAATAATCTTCAGTTTTATTTTTAGAAATTAACACAGAGATTTCTTGACGTGTAAGAATTGAACAGCCTAATTTTTCCTGCCAATCAACATCATTGAGTTCAATTTTTAAATTTTCTTTTGGAAATTCAGAATCAAAAAGTTCTATTTGGATAAAATTATTCATTTTTCAGTTATTTCACAATCTCCCAAATAACATCCCGAATCCTCCGCCCAATAATTCCCTGTTGTTTGCGCGGCACGCACTCGCGTATTGCCATTGCAAATTGATTGATAATGACAGGTTTTACAACGCCCTTCGAGTGGACGCGGCGAACTTTTTAAACCTGCCATGAGCGGGTCGCTAGTATCTTGCCAAATCTCAGAAAACGGACGTTCTTTGACATTACCTAGATTGTAATGCCACCAAAATGTATCAGGATGAACGTTACCCGTGTTATCGATATTTGCCACATTCACACCCGACGCATTACCGCCCCATTGTTCTAATTTTGCTTGAATATGTTCGATTTTTTCAGGAAAACGGGCGCGTACCCAATGCAAAAAATACACTGCATCGGCATCATTATTCCCTGTCACAAATTCACGTTCTTTGCCTTCCAATTCCCAGCGATAACAGGTTTCAAATAACAAATCCATCGCCTCGCGCGTCATTGTAAAATGCGCGTCATCGCCCCGATTTTTATTGCCGCGTCCGCCATAATTCAAATGCGACAAATAAAATTTATCGATGTTGTAATCATCCATCAATTGCAACATCGCCGGAAAATCATGTGCGTTCGATTGCGTCAAGGTGAAGCGAATGCCGACTTTAATGCCTTTTTCTAAACACAATTCAATGCCGCGCAACGCTTGATTAAACGAACCTTTTGAACGGCGAAACGCATCGTGCGTGTCTTGAATACCGTCCAAACTCACACCGATATAGGAATAATTGATGGCGGCAATTTGGTCGATATTTTCGGCTGAAATTTTTGTCCCGTTACTCGACAACGCAACGTAAAACCCCATGTCTTTGGCACGTTGCGAAATAGTGAAAATATCTGGATGTAACAGCGGTTCACCACCCGATAAAATTAAAACAGGAACTTTGAAGGCTTTTAAATCATCCATCACTGTGTAAATTTGCGGCGTGGTGAGTTCGTTTGGAAAATCTTTGTCTGCCGACGTGGTGTAACAATGCTGGCACGTCAAATTACAACGGCGGATTAAATTCCAAATCACTACCGGTGCAGCCGGTTTGCGTGTTGGTTTAAGTGGTGTGGGCGCAATCACTTCGCGCATGTATTGGCTAAGTCTAAACATGTTTAGGGCTGCAAAGAGTGGATTAAATCAGGATGATCGAACAACGTTTGATTACGAATAAAACCTAATTGTCCGGCTCGGTAAGCATGAGAATAAAACAGAATTTCAGGCGATAATTTTTCCGAATCAACCAAAAGAAAACCGTCAGAATGCTCCAGCACCCAGGTTTGCAAGGCTTCGGGCGAATTCAACAATGTCAGCGGCTGCGGCAATCGTCCAGTAAATTGAAATTGGTCGTGATATTTTCCGGTATAAAACGCCACGCCTTGATTTTCGTTTTGAAATTGAGCAATTTTTTCAGCAATCGGCTTCGTATCAAACCGTTCTGAATTGATTTCAAAATAGCTTGCTGCAATTAACGTCGGCGTGGCAATTGATAAAATACACGTATGTAAAACGATTTGTTTAATATCAGCCCGATTAACCCGACTAACAAATAACAAAATAATTCCTAATGAAACACCCCATAAAGGATTAAAACCGTTCAATTTTTCTTGCCAATGATAAATGACGTTTAACACGGGGAACAAACCGAGTAGGAGCGCGATAAAACCAACGAGAAAACTAATACCAAAATAGGCATTTCGCCACGATTTTATTTCGTTTATTTCATCCGCTGCCCGTGCCAATAACAATGCTAACGCAGGAATCAATGGCAATAAATAATGAAGTCGCTTGCCACTCACCACTGAAAACATAATAAAAACCGGCAACATCCATGCGATACAAAAACGTACACCGTAATCGTTTAAATTGAGTTTTTTCACGCCTTGCCAAAGCGGTTTGAAAAATAACCACGGCAATAATAACAAGGGCAACTGTTCCAAATACCACCAAAACGGTAATTGATGAGCAAAAGATTTCACCAATCGTCCACTGGTTTGTCCGAGAAAAATGGCATTTCGATAATCTTCGCCACCAGAAATTCCTGCTGGAATTGCCCACAACAATGCCAAACTGGCACCAATTAAAACCGCTGCGCCTAATTTCAAATACCACGTTTTCCAAGACAAATTCGCCGTTTTATGTTGAATCCACCACGGTGCAAATAATGCCACGGGTAAAATTTGCAACAACACAACAGGTCCTTTACTTAACACACCGCCACCGATGGCAACGCCTAACAAAAAGACATTTCGCCACGAATTGGATTGCGAAAGTTTTAACAAACTATAAATTGCCAGCAACACAAAAAATGCCAACAACATATCGAACATCGTTAACGTACTGAAAATCAACCAAAACGATGTACCGAGTAGAATTAACGGGGTTAAGTCGGTAACTTGTGAACGATCTCGCCATAATTCACGAGCAACTAAACTCGATAAAAATGTCGAACCCAACACAAACAATGGTGAAATAACGCGCGGTGTCCAATCGTTTACGCTAAACAACCACCAACTCAACTGCATTAACCAAAACAACAACGGCGGTTTATGGCTATACGTTTCACCGTTCAAATGCGGCACTAGAAAATCATCGCGTACCCACATTTCCCACGCCACGCCAACGTAACGGGTTTCGTCGATAGGCATTAACGGACGAATCGCTAAATTTGCCGCAATGAGAACGCACCATAAAATTAAAACACGAATTATCATTCCGTTAATTCATTACGTTGTTTGCGTTCGTGGGTGACAAAATATAAATTGCGAAAATAAATAAATAAACCACTCGCTTGTCCCAAAATAAAAACAGGATCTTGGCGATAAATTGCGTACGCCAACAATGTCACACCGCCGCCAATGCTGAAATACCAAAAAGCGACTGGGAAAACACTTTTTTTCTCTTTTTCGCTTTTGAGCCACTGGACAATAAAACGCGCCGAAAATAACGCTTGCCCAATAAAACCAACGCCTAACCAAATAGTTTCTTGGCTGATATTAACGTTCAATTTCGTTTACCTCTGTAAGTTTCATGCGTGTTTTTAACCACATCACGCCCACAATATCGCTGATACCAACCCACAAACGATCAAGCGTGCCGTAGTTAGAAACACCACGTTCTCTCGCCCGATGCGTAACAGGAACAGAAACGACTTGATAACCTGCACGTAACATTAACGCCGGTAAAAAACGATGATAATGATCGAAAAATGGGAGTTGTAATGTCGCATCACGCAAAAATACTTTTAAGCCACAACCCGTATCTGGCGTGGTATCGTTCAATAAACGCGAGCGAATACTGTTGGCGAATTTTGACGAAAATAATCGCCATGCCGAATCGTGACGTTGATTTCTCCAGCCCGCAATCATGGCTAATTTTGGATTTTTCCCACGTTGTAATTGTAGTTGGGTATATAAGTTCGGAATATCAGCAGGATTGTTTTGCCCATCGCCATCGAGTGTGGCAATCACGGCGAATTTTGCGGCTTTGATTCCCGTATAAATTGCAGCACTTTGTCCACAACTTTTCGTATGATGAAAAACTCGTAAATTTGGAATGGTTTGTTGTGCTGTTTTTAATATCGTTAAGGTGTCATCTTGGCTGCCATCATCGATATAAATAATTTCGTAATCCGCAAAATTTGTCAGCGCAGCAGTGATTTCATCTAATAACGGATTGATATTTTCATTTTCATTATGAACAGGGACAACGATTGAAATCGACATAAAACCCTCTAGTTTTTTAGAATTGAGCCATAAAAAAAGGGCTACATTTTAAAATGCAGCCCCTTTATTCGCGCCAATATGTTGAGTGAAATACCCAACACATAAAGCAAAAACGATTAACGTTTTGAGTATTGTGGACGTTTTCTCGCTTTGTGTAAGCCAATTTTTTTACGTTCAACTTCACGCGAATCACGAGTTACAAAACCAGCTTTTCTTAATGTGGGACGCAACGTTTCGTCATAAACCATTAACGCACGTGTTAATCCATGACGAATCGCACCAGCTTGTCCAGAAGGACCACTACCTTTAACGATTACATTCACGTCAAATTTTCCGACCATATCAACACATTCTAACGGTTGGCAAGAAACCATTTGATCAGTTTTACGACCGAAGTATTCTTCCAAAGTTTTGTTGTTAACAGTAATTTTGCCCGTCCCTGCAGTCGCATAAACTCGTGCTGTAGCACTTTTACGACGACCAGTTCCATAGTATTGAGTTGCAGCCATGTTTATTTACTCACAAATAATTCTAAAACTTTAGGTTGTTGTGCTTGATGATCGTGTTCTGCACCTGCATACACTTTCAACTTTTTGAACATTGCGCGACCCAATGGATTGTTCGGTAACATACCCTTAACCGCAGTTGTTAAAATACGATCTGGGAAGGTTTTTCTTAATTTACCCAACGTAGTAGTTTTCAAGTTGCCGATATAACCTGTGTGATGTTGGTAAAGTTTGTTTTTTTCTTTGTTGCCTGTAACACCGATCTTTTCAGCGTTTACTACGATGATGTAATCACCTGTGTCAACGTGCGGGGTGTATTCTGGTTTATGTTTACCACGAAGGCGAAGAGCGATCTCAGAAGCCAAACGACCTAACGTTTTTCCTTCCGCATCAACCACATACCAATCGCGTTTTACTTCTGCGGGTTTTGCGCTAAATGTTTTCATTGTTTATTATTTCTATCAAAAATCTCAATACTGAGAGCGAAAATTCAAGTAAATCACCAACCTTTACAGCCGATTCTTATGCTGGTTATTATAGACTAGGATGCACTTACATAACAACCGCGTATCGTTCATAGTTTGATATTAAGTGAATGTAACTTGCGGTACAAATGCGTTCGTTCCATACCCACTGCCGCCGATAATTTTGCTACACTACCGCCCGTTTTTTCAAAATGATATTCCAAATATGCTTTTTCGAAATAATCACGTGCTTCTTTTAGTGGCAAATTGAAAAACTCTGGTACAGAATACATCGGCATCGAATCATTACTAATTTTTCCTAGCGTATTTTTGACTTCGTCCAACTCAATAGCTTCACCTACGCCTAAAATCATTAAACGTTGCACCACATTTTTGAGTTCGCGAACATTGCCGCGCCAACTATAATTGCGTAAATAATTTTGTGCAGCCATCGAAAAACGTCGAAATGCTAACTTTTCATGCGTCACAAAATAATCAACATAAAAATTCAGCAATGCTGGCACATCCTCGCTATGTTCGCGTAATGGTGGAATGGTTAATGTCACCTCATTTAGCAGATAATAAAGCTCGTGTCGAAATCGTCCGAAACGTACCTCCTCATCTAACGCCATTCGCGTCGAAGCTACAACGTGAACGTCAACATTCACTGCTTCACTGCCCCCGACACGTAAAAACGAACTCGATTCCAATGCACTCAATAAACGTAATTGGGTTTCTTTGTCCATGTCACCAATTTCGCCCAAAAACAATGTGCCGTTATTTGCTCGCTCAAGTAAACCTTGATAGATTTTATGACCATCTTCTTTGCCGAAAAACTCGACCGCTGAATTTTCAGGTGAAATACTGCCAACAGCAACATTGATAAATGCACCATTTTTATGCGAACTGTGATTATGCAAATACCGTGCATAAAGTTCTTTGCCAACACCCGCCTCACCGACAAATAAGATCCGTGTGTCATGTTGTGCAAGACGTTTCAATTGATCTTTAATTCGTGCTACAGCCGCACTTTTCCCAGTAGGTTCAACATCAACGTGAATCGATTGATGTAATCCCATATTTTGCTGATCGGATTCTAAAGCTTTTTCGACGATTAACAGTAATTTTGCTAACGATAATGGTTTTTCTAAAAAATCGAATGCCCCTAAACGTGTCGCTTCAACCGCTGCTTCAACTGAACCATGCCCTGACATCATAATCACTGGACATAGCGTTTTTTCCTCAGCGAGCCATTCTTTCAATAGTGTTATGCCGTCAGTGTCTGGCATCCAAATATCAAGCAAAATTAAATCGGGTTGAGTCGAAATTTTTAATACTTTCGCCACACTGGCATTTTCAGCCATGCTGACTTGATAGCCTTCATCTTCCAGAATTTCACCTAACAGATGTCGAATATCGGGTTCATCATCGACAACTAAAATACGCGGGGATTGATTACTCATAATGTTTTGTTTAAATTGAGTTGAGATGCTGCGAATCATGGCATTCTACCGTTTTAGATGCAAACACGATTTAATTATGAAAATTGTGACGTTATTAAGCGTTCATTTTAATCAATAATTTCACAAATTCATCTGCCGGAATTGGTTTACTTTTGATATAACCCTGATAAATATCGCAACCTTTGAGCTGTAAAAAATCCAGTTGTGCTACAGTTTCTACGCCTTCCGCCAACACTTTAAATCCCAACGTTTGTCCCATTGAAATAATCGCTGACGCAATTGCCATGTCATCTGCGTGATGCGGAATGTCATCAATAAAACTTTTGTCGATTTTTAGCACATCCAATGGAAAACGTTTTAAATACGCCAACGACGAATACCCCGTACCAAAATCATCAATCGCTAAATGAATACCCAGTTCGCGCAATTCAGTCAAAATCCCGATAACTACTTCTTGATGTTCCATCAAACCACTTTCGGTCAATTCGAGTTCTAATTGTTCCGCCGGATAATTCGTTTCAGCCAGCACCATTGTGACAAGCTCCACCATATCACAATGTTTAAATTGCGACGGTGACACATTCACCGCTAATCGAATCGGCGCAAACCCCGCATCAATCCATTCTTTACCTTGTCGACATACATCACGCAATACCCATTCGCCAATACTCATAATCAAGCCAGTTTCTTCGGCAATTGGAATAAATTTACACGGTGGAATCAAACCTTCATTCGGTTCTTGCCAACGTACTAACGCTTCTGCGCCAATAATTTTTCCACTCAGAATATCCACTTGTGCTTGATAAAAAACTCGCAATTCACCTTGTTCAATGCCACGACGTAAACGTGCTTCTAAATCTAAACGTTCCCGCGCCGCCAAGGTCAAACTTTCTGAAAAATAGGCAAAACAACCGCGTCCATTATCTTTTGCCTGATAAAGCGCAATATCCGCATTATCCATTAACAATTCAGGGGTTTCGCCGTGTTGTGGATAAAGCGCAATGCCAATACTCGCTCCAATTCGCACATCATCACTTTGAGTAAGTTGAAACGGCGTGGATAAATCTGCCACGATTTCAGTCGCTACTCTTGCCGCATCATCTTGATGACTAATGTCTTCAAGTAAAACAACAAATTCATCGCCGCCTAACCGCGCCACCATGTCCGTGGTACGCAATCGTTCCGTAATTCGCTGTGCGACTTGTTTAAGTAATTCATCGCCTGCCAAATGTCCTAACGTATCGTTTACAGTTTTAAATCGATCTAAATCCATCATCAGTATTGCGAGTTGCATATTTTCTCGATGACACATACCAATACTGTGATTTAATCGTTCTGCCAACTTCCGTCGATTCGCTAGACCAGTGAGCGGATCATAAAACGCGAGATGTTTAATTTTTTCTTCAGCGACTTTATATTCCGTAATATCAACCAACGTAGCGACAAAATGTGTGGTTTTTCCATTGTCATCTTTCACGGCAGTAATCGTCAGCCACTCGGGGTAAACTTCTTTGTTTCTATTACGGTTCCAAATTTCGCCTTGCCACGAACCGTTTTTTAATAATTTATCCCACATCTTTTTATAAAATTCGGCATCTTGTCGTTCTGACTTTAACAAACGTGGCGTTTGTCCAATTATTTCTTTCGCGCTGTAACCTGTAATCGTAGTAAAGGCATGATTGATACGAATAATTATATTGTCCGCATCGGTAATCATAATGCCTTCTTGCGATTCAAAGGCAATCGCGGCAATGCGTTGTTCAATTTCGAGTTGTTTACGTTCAGTAATATCTTCTTTAATTGCTAAATAATGGCTGATTTGCCCATTGGGTTGGCGTACTGGCGTAATCAAAGCGAGTTCAATGTATTCGGTTCCATCTTTGCGGCAATTTGTAAGTTCACCTCTCCACATTTCGCCATTGCCAATGGTTAGCCATAATTTTTTGAATGTTTCTTTTGGTGTTTTACCCGAATTTAAAATGTTCGGCGTGCGACCTAACACTTCATCTAAACTGTAACCCGTTGCACGGGTAAAAGCCGCGTTGGCATATTCAATTCGTGCATTTAAATCGGTAATAACAATTGCACAAGGATTTTGCTCTACCGCGAGCGAAAATTTACGCAATGCCTCTTCGGCTTTTTTACGTTTGGTAATGTCTCTCGCAATTCCCAATACACCAATGATGTTACCCTCGCCGTTGTACAACGGTGTTTTAATGGTTTCCATAAATGCTTGATGCCCATCGTCAGCAAATACTACGCTTTCTTCCGTTACAAAAACCTGATTTTCCGCCATGATTTTCTTATCATATTTTCGGAACATATCTGCTAATTCTTTGCTGACAAAATCGTAATCGGTTTTGCCAATTAAGTCGGCTTCTTTCACACCGATGTAACGTTCAAACATCGTATTGCACGATAAATACACGCCATTTTTATCCCTAAGCCAAATTAAATCGGGAATAGCTTTAATGAGAGCGCGTAAATGTGCTTCGCTATCGTGTAAACGGGCTTCGTTTGCATCATGAACCCACAACAATTTTTGAAAACTTAACGCCATTGCGTTGAAATTATCAGCCACCAAAGCCAATTCATCTTGAGTGTCTAACGTAATGCGAGCAGATAAATTGCCATCAGCAAATTTTTGGGCAGATTGTGCCAATGAGTTAATGCTGCCCATCATGGCGTAATAAATCCCGATAAAAAAATACTGGGCAATAATAAATAATAAAAATGCACTACCAATGCTGACTGCGAGTGATTTCTTCGCAACTCGAATACGTTTTTCGAGCAACGATTCTAATGTAGGCAACAACGTTTCATAGCTTTGAATGTAAATTTTATCGATGACACGAGTATTCAACACAAAAAAATCGGTGGATGAAAATTGAAAATGTTTCGATAAAATGTCGGTTTGTACGGTGTTAGTCGTTTGTAACACGGTTTTTAAAATTTCTTTCGCGACACCATTCATGAGAGGTTGCAATTCAGGATGCCAATGACCGGTTTTTTCGAGACTTAAATCAACCACTTTGAGGCTTTGATTTAATTCGGCGATTAACACGAGAAGATTATCTTTTTGATTATCGGACAATTGTTTTGTACTTAATGCAACAGCACTAAGCGCATGTAATTCTCCCAATTTTTCTAACATATCTGGCAATTTGTTAATCACGATGTCGGTCAGATAATGGGTATTGATTCCGGTATCAAACGTTAATGCGTAATAATCCGCCACCGTTTCTTTGAATTGTTGAATCTGATCGAGTATTTCAACATGTGCCGCGAAATTTTGTTCCGCCGTCCACATTTCACTTTTAAACCTTACGCCATGCCAGTTGGTTTTAATGCTACGCCACTCTTTGTTTATGTGCGTATCATTAGGCTTGAGCAACGTGTCGTAAGGTAATTGCTCATCGACAAACACCATTTTTTTAGTCAATTCCTTTTCAACATTTGCCTGTTCGCTACGTCTAAAATCATCGTGTGGTAATGTGGTCACGCGGTGATATTGTTGAATGGTTTGCATCGTTTGTGTCAATGGTTTGATCAGTTTAATGCCTTGCAATTCGAGTTGTGTTGCGTAAATAACTTGCGAAAAATTGCTGTATAAACTGGTAAACATGACGACAATGGAAATGAGATAAATCAACCCAAGTACCATAAATTTCTTGGTGTAGCCGAGTTTATTCATCAACGTAATAGCAGGTAAAAATAATCCTCTCATGCCGCATCCTTTAAACACATTGTTATCATTTTTAGTGTTTCGTAATGATAACAGATGCTAATTTTGCCGCGCATAAAAAAACCGCCTGTTAGAGCGGTTTTTTGCCCATTTAAAATGAATCAATCAATTACTGAATCCAAATCAATTCAACGCGGCGATTACGTTCTTTTCCCACTTCGGTGC
>JAQTOX010000152.1 GCA_028713055.1 Methylococcales bacterium
CAAGCACGTTGATTTAACCCATTCAAGTAATCGGTTACGCCTTGCTGCACGTTCATGAATTCACGCTCATAACCCGCTGCTCGTAAGTCTGAAATATCCGCTTGCGTAAAACTTTGGTATGCGCCGGTCAAATGCTCTGGAAAAGGAATGTAACTAATTTTACCGTGTCTGTTTTTATTTAATCTGTGCCAATCAATTACCGCGTGCGCCATCGTGTTAAAAGTTTGCGCTTGACCTGTGCCGACATTAAAAATGCCGCTTTTATGAGAATTTTCTAAAAACCACAAATTCACAGCCACCACGTCATTCACATAAACAAAATCACGTTGTTGCTCACCGTCAGCGTAACCGTCACAACCGGCAAATAATTTCACGTCATCGGACACTAATAATTGATTATTGAAATGAAACGGCGTGCTGCTCATGCTGCCTTTATGCTGTTCGCGTGAACCGTAAACATTGAAATATCTCAATCCCACAATTTGACTTGTCGCACGTGGAAAAATGCGGCGTACATATTGATCAAATTGAAATTTAGAATACGCATACATATTGATAGGTTTTTCGCAGCGTCTATCCACAGCAAAACCATTTTCACCCATGCCATAAACCGACGCAGAGGACGCATAAATAAAGGGAATGTGTTTAGTTTGGCACCATGTCAATAGGCGTTTGGAATACTCATAATTATTCGCCATGACGTAATGTCCATCCCATTCCGTCGTTGCTGAACATGCCCCTTGATGAAATACGCCACGAACGTGCGTCAAAAAATTCGGATTTGCCAGTTGCTCAATAAATTCATGTTTATCCATATAATCAGCGATATTCAAATCGGCGATATTGTGCATTTTGTGACCGTTAGTTAAATTATCGACCAACAAAATATCGTCTTCGCCTTGTTGATTGAGTGCGTGAATGATATTGCTACCGATAAACCCCGCACCGCCTGTGACTATAATCATATTTTTGCCTTTGCCATTAAAAAATTAAATTTCAGAGTAAAACTGCACTTTTCCAGTTTCAACATCATACATTCCACCCACGATGTCAATCGAGCCATTTTGTAATAAATCATTTAACAATCGACTGCGTTGCTTAATCTGTTCCACCATGAAACGCACATTTTTATCCGCAACTTGTTGAATCAACGTGTCATTATGCCCAATTTCATGAACATGGTTTTCAGTACAAACCAGTTGCACAGATGGTTTTATTTTATCGAGTAAGCCTGTCAAATGATCTAATTCGACTTGAGCGCACGCGCCTTTAATTGCGCCACAATGTGTGTGTCCTAATACCACAATCAGTTTTGAACCCGCGACTTTGCAGGCATATTCCATGCTGCCCAAAATATCGTCATTCACGATATTTCCCGCCACTCTCGTACTAAACACATCACCCAATCCTTGATCAAAAATCAATTCTGTAGACGTGCGTGAATCCATGCAACTCAAAATAATCGCAATTGGAAATTGTCCTTCGCTGGTGTCGTTGACTTGTTCAAGAAAATTTCGATTTGTTTCTAAATTATTCACAAAATTAGCATTACCTTCTTTGAGAGCCTGCAATACTTCGGCTGGTGTAAGAGCTTGCTGGCTTTCATACGTATGCGCTTGCACTTTTTCAACTGGTTTTAAAATCCCAAAACCACGCACATTTTGAAGTGTTAGTTGAATCTGTTTTAGCGGGGCTTCTTTTTGGAAATCTCGAATGACTTCAAAAACGTCATAATCCAAATACTTCGAGCGTGTCGCGTCAATCACAATTTCAGAATGCGTTGGTAATTGATCAAAGGTTTGTTTCATGGTTGCTTTATTCAAAAACGAAACGTGTTCAGATAAACGGAAAATAATTTTGTTACCGATGCGCGTTTCTCGAAAATACAACGCCGCTTTGTAATTTTCTAACACAATCGACAACAACGCTGCCGCCAGTCCGATGATAATACCTATCAATAAGTTAGTAAAAATAAGCCCTAAAATCGTGGCGCAAAAAGGAATGAAATGATACCTCCCCGCACGATACATTTTTTTAAATACACGTGGGCGTGCCAATTTATAACCGACGACTAATAAAATACTCGCTAAACTCGCCAAAGGAATTTTATTCAACCATTCGGGCATCAAAAACACCGTGATAAATAATAATGAACCAGAAACAAAACCAGATGCTTGTGTTTTCGCACCGGACTGAATGTTAATCGAACTACGGATAATCACCTGCGTTATGGGTAAACCACCTAATAAACCAGAGGTGATATTGCCAATACCTTGCGCGATTAACTCTCGATTCGGTGCCGTAACACGCCTATAAGGATCTAAACGATCCACCGCTTCAACAGATAATAATGTTTCTAAACTGGCGATAAATGCCAACATCATTGCACTCGCATAAACAGCAGGATTCCTAAGCTGCGAAAAATCAGGACTGTGCATTTGCCCCAATAATTCATCTATATTTGCTGCAATGGGAAGATTAACCAAATGTGTTTCTTTTAACGCTACATCGGGATAAAAAGTTTGCAGAAATTGGTTGATAAGCACACCCGCGATAATGGTAATCAATGTGCCATGCAGCACTTGAAAAAAATTACTTTTTTTGATTTTAGGGCGTTCCCAAAAAATTAGAATTATCAACGATACGATGGAAATTAAAATAGCGGTTGGTGAAGAAAATTCCAAAATATGGGCTAATTCGGTGAACGTTGAATAACTATCGGACTGAATAAACGACAAATCGCCTTCGTAATCATCATCGTGACCCATGGCGTGCGGGATTTGTTTTAAAAAGATAATTACGCCAATACCCGATAGCATTCCTTTAATCACAGAGCTTGGAAAATAATGGGCGATGCTCCCCATTTTTGCCAATCCCATAAAAACTTGTAACAGACCAGCCAAAACGACCGTCACTAAAAATGCTGAAAAACCCAATGTTTCAATGGCGTTTAACATCAAAATAACGAGACCGGCTGCTGCGCCGCTAACACCCAAAGTTGAACCACTCAACGGGGCGACAATTAAACCGCCAATAATGCTAGCGATAACACCTGAAAATAGTGGTGCGCCAGATGCTAAAGCAATGCCTAACGATAACGGAATAGCGATAAAAAAAATCGCAATCCCCGCTGGAATGTCACATTTTAAATTTTTAAACATAAAACCTCTGCTCATTTTTATAGTTCTTCTCTGGGAGATTATTGTAAATAAATTTGTCTGGTTTTTAGCATAGCCATTTTAACGTTATAATGCGGCACTTTTTTACCTTACTCACCGCATCATTTGCAGGAACTTTTTCATGACGCAAAACACCACTCATTTTGGCTTTAAACAAGTCGCTACCAAAGATAAAGTCAAATTGGTTCGCGGCGTTTTTGATTCGGTTGCCGGACGCTACGACATTATGAATGATTTAATGTCGATGGGCGTGCATCGTATTTGGAAACGTGGCGCAGTTGAATTAAGCCAAGTTCGCGAGGGTTACAGCGTGCTGGATTTAGCCGGTGGCACAGGCGATCTGACCATATTATTTAATCAACGTGTTGGCGCAACAGGACAAGTCGTTTTAGCCGACATCAATTCTGCCATGTTGTGTACAGGTCGGGATCGTTTGATTGATCGTGGTTTAACTGGAAATATCCGTTATGCTCAAGTTAATGCCGAATGTTTACCGTTTGCAGATAACACGTTTGATTGCGTCTGTATTGGTTTTGGGTTGCGTAATGTTACCGATAAAGCCGCCGCTTTAAAATCGATGCACCGCGTTTTAAAACCAGGCGGCTGTGTGATTGTGTTGGAATTTTCTCATCCCATTGATCCAATCACTGAAAAAGTTTACGACTTTTACTCATTCAAATTATTGCCGCAAATTGGTAGATTCGTGGCAAATGATGAAGACAGCTACCGTTACTTAGCGGAATCGATTCGGATGCACCCAAAACAAGAAGAGCTAAAAAATATGATGGAAGATGCGGGGTTGGAACGTTGCAACTTTTTCAATATGACGCAAGGCATTGTTGCCGTACATCGCGGTTATAAAATTTAATATGTTTTTGGAAAAACTCATTCGTGCAGGACAAGCGTGGCACGAGGAAACGTTGGCAACATTACAACTCAACGTGGTGGAATTTTTACAAGATGAAACCCGTGATCTGCCCGCAATGGCAGAAGTTGAATTATTTTATGAACAAATTGCAAAATTGCAATGTGCCGAATTAGCTTTATCCGAAAAGTTGAATCGATTAACCGTACAAATTACGCAAGGAAAAATGACATGATTATCGGACAAGTTGAATCCTACGATAACGAAAAGCAAGTCGGCACAGTTAAAAGCCAAGATGATTTTTTTGAATTCGATGCGACAAGTTGGAAATCAAGTGTACCGCCTGATCAAGGAGATGAAGTTACTTTCAACGTGAACGATGGTGCAGTGGAAAATATGCGTTTAGTGGCTGAAACACTGAAACCTGTTGAAGCGGTAAAAAGTAAATGGATTGCATCGACACTGGCATTATTTTTAGGTTTTGCCGGCGCACATCGATTCTATTTGGGATTTTATAAAATGGGACTGGCGCAAATTGCCGTTACTGCCCTCACCCAAGGTTATGGCGTACTCTGGGGATTCATAGAAGCGGTGTTGCTTTTTGCTGGACATATCAACAAAGATGCAAAGAATCGTCCTTTGAAATAAAGCCACTAAACTAGTGGACACAAAAAAAGCGCAGTTGAATGTTCAACCGCGCTTTCTAGCTCACACCAAATTTACAACATCAACACACTTTTCTTTAAATCTTACTTAGCGCGTACATTTGTTGCTGTTAAGCCTTTTGGACCTTTTTCAACATCGAATGAAACGGTATCGCCTTCGTTTAAAGTTTTAAAGCCATCGCCTTGAATTACTGAATGATGAACGAAAACATCTTCGCCACCATCAGTAGGTGCGATAAAACCAAAACCTTTTGTATTGTTGAACCACTTAACTGTACCTGTTGCCATTTTGAAACTCCTAAAACTAAAAAAATTACGGTTACACAGAACTTACAACATTGATAACCAGACAACCTACAACTAGGAATCTCTTAACTCAACAGCTGTTTTCTGACGAGGCTGCATTATAGCCATT
>JAQTOX010000153.1 GCA_028713055.1 Methylococcales bacterium
CCACACTGCGGGTGTACCACCAAGTAGCGGCAATAACAGTTTGCCAAACAGTGGTTGTAATACGAACATCAATAAAGCACTGCTAAAAAGTGTGCTGGCGAATAAAACAATTAGGAAGATGGAACGATTTTGAAGTGTGGGCATGAGTGACAACGAAGGCAATTGTTTGAAAGACAATTGGTATTTCCCACCTGCGCCGCCGTGTCCTTTCGTCCTTGAACCGGAGGTTCAAGTGGGAACGAGGTCGTTTAATTGGGCTGCTTACACGTAGATAAGTATGCACGCCATAAATGAACACAAGTTCCCGAGGGTAATACAGGTTCAGGAAACACCCAGAACACTCTCAAACGCCGCAGGAAATACCAGCATAGTTTAATCGGCTTTAATCATTTTCTAAAACATTTTCTATTTTGTGACGCATATTTGCTAAACATTCATTTAAGTTTTGATTGAGTCTTAAATTTTCATCTTTTAGCAATTGCAGTTCGTGCGCGATATTCAACGCCACCATCACAGCGATTCTATCGTCACCGTTAATTTTGCCCGCGTTGCGAATTTTACGCATTTTGTCGTCTAATTGTTTAGCCGATTCAATCAGCGATTCTTGCTCGTCAAAATCACAGGCAATTTTGTATTCTTTGCCCAAAATATTAAGTGACACTGCTGAAGATTGTTTATTACTCATGTGTTTTGCTCCATATCTTTGAGTCGAGAAATCATTGCTTCTACCTGCGTTCGTGCAAGAGTAGTTTTTTCCAGCAATTTCGCTTTTTCACGAACTAAAGCATCTTGTTTGGTTTTTAAGGAAAGATTTTCTACTTTTGCGTGATTGTATTCGCCAATCAGCACATCAAGTTTCTCTTCGAGGGATTTTAATTCTTCATCAGCAGGATAAGATATGTTCGGTTTCATTGCTTCGTTGTAAGGTTGTTAAAAACTACACAGAAATGGTCATCAAGACAGTGAACAATGGTAGCATAAGCCAGTATTAACCAACATTATTGTATGGAGAAAAAATGAGTTATACGACAATTGATACCATTTTTGGACAATATGATGCCGAGTTATCTGCCGCCGAAGCGCATGGCATGGCGAGTGGATTGCTTACGGTGAATCCAAATTTTAGCGGCGAACAATGGTTGAGCGAATTATTGCGTGACACCGTACCATTGGCAAATGAACATCATGCCGAATTCATCGGTTTATTTGAAGACACGCAAGACGTGTTAATCAATGACGAATTTGAATTCGATTTATTTTTGCCAGACGACGATGAAGCGTCGTTAATTGAGCGAATCGAAGCTCTGCGTCAATGGTGTAAAGGATTTTTATTTGGTGTTGGTTTTGCGAATACGGCGACAAAATTTTCACAACAAACCCAAGAAATTCTCAAAGATGTGGCTGAAATGACCAAACTCCATATCGATGATACCGACATCGAATTGGATGATGACACCGCCGCCGAAAATGATTTTATGGAATTAACCGAGTATTTACGTGCTGCAGTATTGGCATTGCGAGATGATTTTTCTGATGAAACAAAGTGAATTTAAAAAACGCCGCAAACTGCTAATGCAGCGTGTTGGTAAAGGAAATATCGCGTTAATCGGTAGCGCGGATGTACGCACTCGTAATCGAGACGTGGATTATCCGTTTCGCCAAGACAGTGATTTTTATTATTTAACGGGCTTTAACGAACCAGATGCGTTAGCCGTATTTATTCCAGGGCGAGAGCAGGGCGAATACATTTTATTTTGCCGTGAATTCGATAAGAAAAAAGCTCTTTGGGAAGGCGCACACGCTGGTTTAGAAGGTGCAACGAAACATTATGCTGCTGACGATTCATTTCCGATTGATGACGTGGACGAAATTTTATCGGGAATGCTCGAAAATAAAACCAAAGTCATTTATCCGATGGGACGTGATTCAGATTTGGATCATAGTTTGCAGACATGGATTAAACACATTCGTAACCAATCACGCTCTGGTGTCGTTGCTCCTGCAGAAATCGCGTCGTTAGAACCCGTTTTGCACGAAATGCGCTTATTCAAAAGTCCCGCAGAATTAGAATTGATGCGCCGTGCTGCCAATGTCACCGCGCAAGCGCACGTCAAAGCGATGCAACTTTGTCGAGCGGGGCGTTATGAATATCAAATTGAAGCCGATATTGTGCATCATTTCATGCAAGCCGGTTTACGCGCCGTAGCTTATCCGTCGATAGTTGCAGGCGGTAGAAATGCTTGTACGTTGCATTACACCGAAAATAAAGACAAATTAAAGGCAGGCGATTTGTTACTGATTGATGCGGGTGCAGAGTGTGATCATTACGCTGCCGATATTACCCGCACTTTTCCTGTATCAGGGAAGTTTAGTGAACCGCAGGCGCAGTTATATCAATTGGTTTTAGACGCGCAACTCGCTGCTATTGAACAACTGCAACCAAACATTCCGTGGAATGCCGCGCATGATGCTTCGGTTGAAGTGATGACGAAAGGTTTGGTCAAATTAGGTTTGCTCAAAGGTAGCGTTAAAAAACTGATTAAAGACGAAAAATATAAACAATTTTATATGCACCGCATTGGACATTGGCTTGGTATGGATGTGCATGATGTAGGTGATTACAAACTCAATCAAGAATGGCGAACATTACAGGCTGGCATGGTGCTAACAGTCGAACCAGGTTTGTATATTCCAGAAAATTGTAAAACGGTTGACGCGAAGTGGCGCGGCATCGGTATTCGGATTGAAGATGATGTGTTAATCACGAAAACGGGCTATGAAATTTTAACCGACGGCGTACCGAAAACGATTGTAGATATTGAAGCGTTGATGGCGCGTAGTCGAAGCGAAACGGGTGACGAATAGTGGATTATGATTTGCTCATTGTAGGTGGTGGACTGGCGGGGAATTGTTTAGCCTTAGCCTTAAAAAATAGCGGCTTAAAAATAGCCATTATCGAAGCTCAACCGCGTGACGTTTTACAAGCTGCGGCGTTAGGCGATAGAGCTTTAGCATTAGCGGCTGGAACAGTCGATGCGTTAAAAACCTTAAATCTTTGGCAAGGAGTTGAACATGCCGCCACGCCTATTGAACAAATTCACGTTTCAGATAAAGGGCATTTCGGCAAAACTCGCTTATCCGCACATAAAGAAAATGTTGCTGCGTTGGGTTATGTGATTACGGCGCGAGATTTAGAAACACATATTGCGGATCAAATTGTTACGGCTGAAAATGTAACGCTTTATTGCCCTGCGCGTGTTATGGGATTAATCGCAGATGAAAATGCAGCATTTGTCAGTTTAAAGTGCAACGATGAATTTTTGAACCTCACTGCAAAATTAGTGGTTGGTGCGGATGGTGGACAATCGTCAGTGCGACAATTATTAAATATTCAACAACATATTTCTGATTATGGACAAACCGCGTTAGTCACTACTGTCACAGCAACTCGCCCACATAAAAATATAGCTTATGAACGTTTCACAAACTCTGGACCATTAGCGTTATTGCCAATGGGAACACACAATTTTGCTGTAGTTTGGACACGCACCACAGAAGAAGCCGAATCGTTAATGCTCGGCAGTAAAGCGGATTTTATTGAACAATTGCAACAGTGCTTTGGCTATCGTTTGGGCGAATTAAACACAACGCGACCACGGCGAGCATTTCCATTATCATTGATT
This sequence comes from Methylococcales bacterium, assembly GCA_028713055.1. Taxonomy (GTDB): domain Bacteria; phylum Pseudomonadota; class Gammaproteobacteria; order Methylococcales; family Methylomonadaceae; genus UBA10906. The sequence continues at coordinate 3,684 of JAQTOX010000153.1, forward strand.
CGCGCCGAGACGATGATTTCACAACGAACAGTGATTATTGGCAATGCTGCACACCAGTTGCATCCAGTCGCAGGGCAGGGCTTCAATCTTGGATTACGTGATGTCATTGTGTTAGCTGAAATGGTTCAGCAACGAAATGAAATCGGTGACATTGGCGCGACGGCATTTTTAACACGTTACGCGCAAAATCGCCAAGCCGATCAGTCGCGTACTATCAATTTTACCGATACGGTTGTTCGCCTTTTTTCAAATGAATGGTTAGCTCTCGCTGCATTTCGCAATGCAGGTTTGGCATTATTGGATGTGTTACCGTTTGCTAAAACGGTGTTGGCGCGACATGCGATGGGTTATCAGCGGTAATTTTTATATTTTTCAGAGGAAAAAAACATGACTGAAATATTTTTTGTATTAACGATAATTTATGCGGCGTATGTGGTTTATAGCGTCGTTAGCGACAATAAAAAATCGAAAGTAATTGACGACAGCGCACCCGCGTTAATGTCAGTGGTCAACGTTCCCGTAAAACCTCTGATTCCAGAGAAAGTAATGACGCAACCGTTAGTTAAACCTGTTGCTAATAAAAATCCAAAATCTGCGACAACAAAAGCCGGTTTGAAAAATCCAGAAACTGGTGAAATTGCACCGAGCTATGCAAATTACCGTTTTATGAAACCGTGGATCAAAGAGGCGTTAGTTGCGGAAGGTTTACTTGAAAAAATTTATAAAAATAATGAATTAAATCCAGAAATTGAAGTACAGATTAAAGAAGCGGTAGCGCGTTTGGAAAACGTAGCACGCTATCGGATTTAACTTTAATTGTGTGATGTCCATCACAGTTTTGATGCTGTGTCACTTACTGTAATAAAAACTAAGGTAGAATTTTGCCCGTACAGTGTTGCAAATTATTTTTACTAACTATCCTTAAAAAGGGGAATTCAAATGTCTGACAACAAAAAAGAAAACAACAGCAACAAAGGCAAAAACGAAAATGCCGGTAATAACGAAAATTCTGGTGACAATCAAAACCAGAATGATTATTCGAATAATGACCAAAACGAGAGTGATGGTGAGCATGATGGGATGATGTTCCCGACTCCTGCGACTACGACTGTGGTGGCTACACCCGTAGTACCAGATGCTCTAGCTCCAGCACCTGCTCCAGCTCCAGCTCCAGCTCCAGCTCCAGCACCTGCTCCAGCACCTGCTCCAGCTCCAGCTCCAGCTCCAGCTCCAGCTCCAGCTCCAGCTCCGGCACCTGCTCCAGCACCTGCTCCAGCACCTGCTCCAGCACCTGCTCCAGCACCTACTCCAGCACCTACTCCAGCACCTACTCCAGCACCTACTCCAGCTCCAGCACCTACTCCAGCTCCAACCGCTACAGCGACAACGACAACGCCGATAACA
>JAQTOX010000038.1 GCA_028713055.1 Methylococcales bacterium
ACACGATATATTTCAACGATGTTAAGCCTTTCAAACCGACTGGTCCACGAGCGTGTAATTTGTCAGTGCTAATACCAATTTCTGCGCCTAAACCATATTCAAAACCATCGGCAAAACGAGTCGAAGCATTCACCATCACAGAACTCGAATCAATTTCACGTAAAAACCGTCGCGCCAATGTGTAATCTTCTGTGACAATCGATTCCGTGTGTTGTGAACTATATTCATGAATGTGGTTCATGGCTTCATCAATACCGCTCACAATTTTTATCGATAAAATTGGCGCGAGATATTCGGTTTGCCAATCCTCTTCAGTGGCACGAATGCAATTAGCTAGTAACGAACACGTTTTTGCACAACCGCGTAATTCCACGCCTTTCGAATGAAATTGTTCCGCGAGCAAGGGCAAAATTTCAGGCGCAATACTTTCTGCAATCAACAACGTTTCCATCGCGTTACACACGCCATAACGGTGCGTTTTTGCATTCACAGCGATACGAATCGCTTTGTTGATGTCCGCTTTATCATCAATATAGACGTGACAAATACCGTCCAAATGTTTAATCACAGGAATCGTGGCTTCTTTGCTGATACGTTCGATGAGACTTTTTCCGCCGCGTGGCACAATCACATCAATAAAGTCTTTCATCGTAATCAATTCGCCCACGGCAGCACGATCAGTCGTTTCGACGATTTGCACCGCCGTCGGTGGCAATTCGGCTTCAATCAAACCTTTCGAAACACAAGACGCAATTGCTTGATTCGAATGAATCGCCTCCGAACCACCACGCAAAATACAGGCATTTCCAGATTTTAAACACAATGCTGCTGCATCCACCGTTACATTTGGGCGTGATTCATAAATAATTCCAATCACACCCAACGGCACGCGCATTTGCCCGACTTGAATACCGCTCGGACGATAACTTAAATCCGTGATTTCACCGACTGGATCAGGCAATGATGCAACTTGAATCAACCCGTCAATCATCGCTTGAATACTTTTTGGCGTAAGCGTCAATCTGTCCAACGCAGCATCGTCCAAACCGTTTACTTTTCCAGCAGCCAAATCTTTTTTATTTTCTTCAATTAAATCGATTTGATTTTCTTGCAAGGCGTTTGCAATCGCAATCAACGCGCGGTTTTTACTATTCGTTTCGGTGTGACTTAGGATTCGTGCCGCTGCTTTGGCTTGTTGTCCTAATGTTTGCATATAGTTTTGAATGTTCATCTTTTACCCTGTTAAAAAATAATTTCTGTTGATTGAAAAATTAGCAATAATCCACCGGCTAAAATTCCCGCTAATACATCATCAAGCATAATTCCAAATCCACCGTGAACGTGTTTATCAACCCATTTAATCGGGAAAGGTTTAAGAATATCGAAAAATCTAAACAACACAAACCCCAAAATCACTGTTTGCCAACTAAATGGCACAAACCACAACGTAATTAGATAACCTGCGATTTCATCCCACACAATGCCATTAAAATCATGTTCACCGAGTAAATTCGCTGCATCATCGCAAATTTTAATGCCAACTAACGTTACGATAATCGTTAACACGCTATAAACCCAAAATGGCGTTTGTGCCAACAATAAATACACTGGAATTGCCGCAATCGTGCCGCACGTTCCTGGAGCTTTTTTGACTAACCCCGAACCAAAACCAAACGCCAAAAATAAAATTGGATTTGTCAGAATCGTTTTGCGCGTAAGTTTGTTATTGCCGTAATGTTCAAGAAAAATGTTCATAACCTTTCGCCGTGAATGTTTCAATGTGACCTGTTTTTTTTAAGCGCAACCCTGTTTGTTTTTCAATAATTCCAATAGCGGTGCAATTTTCAGGGACACGATGCACGAATTGTGGTGGCACAGTAAAACATAATTCGTAATCGTCGCCTGCAATCAGCGGCATAAATTCATCGTCCGTGTTCTCAATATAAGTTCGCACGTCGTCAGAAAGTGGCAAGTTATCAAAATCCAAACACGCACCCACGCCGCTTTGTCTCAAAATGTGACCTAAATCGCTGACCAAGCCATCCGAAATATCAATACACGCGCTAGCACAACCACGCAACGCCAAGCCAGTTTCCACGCGTGGCATGGGTTCATGAAATCTTTCCGCCGCTTTTTCTGCATTGCATTCATAACCCTGTTTTATTTTCAATCCTAATCCTGCGTCACCCAACATTCCCGTCATATAAATCAAATCGCCAACTTGTGCGGTAAAACGTTTTAATGCTTGTCCACTCGGTACTAGTCCCATTGCTTGCACAGTCAACGTCAACGCTCCTTTCGTGGTATCGCCGCCGATTAAATCGACTGAATAGCGTCGAGCAAGTTTTGAAAAACCGGCTGAAAATTCACTTAACCACGTCTCATCGACACGCGGCAAAGTCAACGCTAATGTGACTGCCAATGGTTTCGCACCCATCGCAGCCAAATCGCTTAAATTTACCGCGAGCAATTTATGCCCTAATTGTGCGGGATTTACGTCAGTGAAAAAATGTACGCCTTCGACCATCGTGTCAGTGGTTATGGCGAGTTCATAACCCTTCGGAATCGATAACAACGCACAATCGTCACCAATTCCTAAAAGCGTTTCGTCATTTTTTGATGTACATTTCTTGAAAAACTGATCAATTAACGAAAATTCAGACAACATAAAAAACTCTCTCTTTCCAATTCAGTGGCTCTTTTTTAACAAAATTTCATTGTGACAAAACCTCACTTTTGAAAATAAGTTAAAGTTATTTTTAACAAGAGTTTAGCCGAATTATGCGATAAAATGCCTTAAACATTCGTTCAAATTTAATTTTTCAATTTTTAGTACAGACGTTGGAGTCATTCATGCACATCATTTTGTTAGGCAGTCCGGGTTCGGGTAAAGGCACGCAAGCGCAGTTTATCACCGAAAAATACGCCATTCCTCAAATTTCCACAGGCGATATGTTACGTGCTGCCGTGCGTGCAGGAACCCCGCTCGGTATCGAAGCAAAAAAAGTGATGGATGCTGGCGGTTTGGTTTCTGACGACATAATTTTGGGATTGATTAAAGAACGTATTACCGCTGACGATTGTGCAAATGGCTTTTTGTTAGATGGTTTTCCACGTACGCTTGTGCAAGCAGAAGGCTTGAAAGCAATGGGCGTTGTAATTAACACGGTGATTGAAATTGATGTACCTGATGAACAAATTGTGAATCGTATGGCAGGACGCAGAGTTCACACGCTGTCAGGACGTAGTTATCATATCGAATTTAATCCGCCTAAAGTTGAAGGTGTGGATAATGAAACAGGCGAAGCTCTAATTCAACGTGATGATGACAAGGAAGAAACTGTGAGAAATCGTCTGCGGGTTTATCATGAACAAACGAAACCGTTAGTGGCTTATTATTCTGCGCCTGAACAAGGTGTGAACTTTCATTCAATTTTGGGTGTGGGTAGCGTTGAAGACATCACCGCGAAAATTTTTACAGTTTTAGGATAAGAGACATGGCAGGCAAAACGTTATACGACAAACTTTGGGATGACCACGTTGTTCACACAGAAAACGATGGTTCGTGCCTAATTTATATTGACAGACATTTAGTTCACGAAGTCACTTCGCCACAAGCTTTTGATGGGCTGCGTTTGGCAGGAAGAAAACCTTGGAACGTGGCGAGAAATTTAGCCGTTGCTGACCATAACGTGCCAACTAATCATCGTGATCAAGGTATTACTGACCCAATTTCGCGTTTGCAAGTGGAAACACTCGATAAAAATTGCGCTGAATTTGGCATTACCGAATTTGGCATGAGCGATATTCGTCAAGGAATTGTGCATGTGATTGGTCCTGAACAAGGCGCAACGTTACCAGGCATGACAGTCGTCTGTGGTGATTCGCATACGTCAACACATGGTGCGTCTGGCGCGTTAGCGTTTGGTATCGGCACATCGGAAGTGGAACATACGTTAGCGACACAATGCTTGGTTCAGAAAAAAGCCAAAAATTTATTGATTAACGTCAACGGCGAAGTCGGCAAAGGTGTAACGGCAAAAGACATCGTTTTAGCAATCATCGGTGAAATCGGCACAGCTGGCGGCACAGGTTATACGATTGAATTCGGCGGCTCGGCAATTCGCGCGTTGTCAATGGAAGGTCGGATGACCGTTTGCAACATGGCAATCGAAGCAGGCGCACGCGCAGGTTTAGTGGCTGTCGATGACGTGACGATTGATTATTACCGCAACCGCCCGCTTTCACCAAAAGGCGATGATTGGTTTATGGCAGAACGTGTGTGGCAGAATTTGCATTCTGACAAAGATGCGGTTTTCGACAAAGTCATTAACATTGATGCAACTAAAATCAAACCACAAGTGACGTGGGGAACATCGCCTGAATTAGTTGTTGCGGTAGATGCAGTTGTACCAAATCCTGCCGATGAAACGGATGCTGTGAAAGCGCAAAGTATGCAACGTGCGTTGGATTACATGGGCTTGCAAGCAGGTCAAAAAATCACCGATATTCAAATTGATAAAGTGTTTATTGGTTCTTGCACAAATTCTCGCATTGAAGATTTACGCGCGGCGGCGGTTGTGGTTGAAGGCAAAAAAGTCGCCGCTAACGTCAAACAAGCGTTAATCGTTCCTGGTTCAGGTTTAATCAAACAACAAGCCGAAAGCGAAGGGCTAGACAAAATTTTCATCGATGCAGGTTTTGAATGGCGTGATGCGGGTTGTTCGATGTGTTTGGCAATGAACGCTGACCGTTTAGAAGAAGGCGAGCGTTGCGCGTCAACGTCGAATCGTAATTTTGAAGGACGGCAAGGCTACGGCGGTCGCACACATTTAGTTAGTCCAGCGATGGCTGCGGCGGCTGGGATTGCGGGGCATTTTGTGGATGTCAGCTCATGGATAGGAGAATAAGAAAATGAAAGCCTTTACAACTTTAACTTCAATCGTCGCACCTCTCGACCGTGCAAACGTCGATACTGACGCGATTATTCCAAAACAATTTCTAAAATCAATTCGCCGCACAGGTTTTGGCGTTTATTTGTTCGATGAATGGCGATATTTAGACCAAGGGCAACCCGATATGGATTGCACCAACCGTCCGATTAACAAAGATTTCGTGCTAAACAAACCACAATACAAAAGCGCACAAATTCTGTTGACCCGCGAAAATTTCGGTTGTGGTTCGTCACGCGAACACGCGCCATGGGCATTAGAAGATTACGGCTTTCGAGCTATTATCGCGCCGAGTTTTGCTGATATTTTCTACAATAACTGTTTCAAAAATGGCTTGTTGCCGATTGCCTTAGACGCTGAAATCGTTGATGGTTTATTTAAAGAATTAACCGATGATTATGCACTGACGATTGATTTAGCCGCGCAAACCATTGCCACGCCAAGTGGTAAAACCATTGCGTTCAACGTGGATGAAAATCGCAAATTCCGTTTGCTTAATGGGTTAGATGATATTGGTTTAACGTTGCAACATGCCGATAAAATTCACGCTTACGAAACCGAACGCGCCAAACGTGCGCCGTGGTTGTTTAGAGAAGTTTCAATTTAAAAAATTAAGAAAAAGGTTTTAGTTACATGACAAAAAAAATTGCAGTTTTAGCGGGTGACGGAATCGGAACAGAAATTGTTGCCGAAGCAATCAAAGTTTTAGAGTTTTTAAATGCCGACATGGCATTAGGTTTTGAGTTTGAAAATGGCTTAATTGGTGGCGCGGCGTATGACGTTCACGGCACACCGTTTCCACAACAAACCATCGATTTAGTGACACCTGCTGACGCGATTTTATTAGGTGCGGTCGGCGGTTATAAATGGGAATCGCTCGATATTTCGATGCGTCCTGAAAAAGGCTTACTCGGTTTGCGTTCGACATTAAATTTATTTTCAAATTTACGCCCTGCGATTTTATACCCACAACTTGCGGCGGCTTCGACATTAAAACCTGAAATCGTTTCAGGTTTAGATTTAATGATTGTGCGCGAACTCACAGGTGGCATTTATTTCGGTCAACCGCGCGGTGTTCGTGTTTTAGAAAACGGCGAACGCCAAGGTTTCAATACCGCAACCTACACTGAATCTGAAATTCGTCGAATTGCTCATTCGGCATTCAAAATCGCGCAAAAACGCAATAAAAAATTATGTTCAGTCGATAAAGCCAACGTGTTGGAATGTACCGAATTCTGGCGCGAAATCGTCACCGAAGTGGGCAAAGAATATCCTGATGTTGCGCTTTCACACATGTATGTTGATAACGCCGCAATGCAACTCGTCCGTGCGCCAAAACAATTTGACGTGATTTTAACCAGCAATTTGTTCGGCGACGTGTTATCAGATTGCGCGTCAATGCTCACAGGTTCAATTGGTATGTTGCCATCTGCGTCATTAAACGAAACGGGCAAAGGAATGTATGAACCAATTCATGGCAGTGCGCCTGATATTGCAGGCAAAAACATTGCGAATCCATTAGCAACAATTTTGTCGGCGGCAATGATGTTGCGCTACACCTTCAACAATGAAGCAGCGGCAGCTCGTATTGAACAAGCGGTAAATGATGCTCTCGATGCGAATGTTCGCACCGTCGATATTTATTCAGAAGGTATGACCAAAGTGAGTTGCTCAGAAATGGGTGATGCGGTGGTGACGGCCTTGAAAAATCGGAGTTAAAAATGACTAAAACGTATAACGTCGCCGTCGTGGGCGCAACGGGTGCAGTTGGCGAAACCATGCTTGAAATTTTAGCTGAACGCAATTTCCCCGTCGGTGAAGTTTATGCCTTGGCGAGCGCAAATTCGGCGGGCAAACGTGTTGAATTCAAAGGCGGCACGTTAGTTGTGCAAGATTTAGCAACTTTTGATTTTTCAAAAGTGCAAATCGGTTTGTTTTCACCTGGTGCGTCAGTTTCTGAAATTTACGCACCAATCGCAGCGGCGGCAGGTTGCGTTGTAATTGATAACACCTCGCAATTTCGCTACGTTGATGACATTCCGTTAGTTGTTCCTGAAGTCAATCCACAAGCGATTGCCGATTATAAAAATCACGGCATTATTGCGAATCCAAATTGCTCGACAATTCAAATGCTCGTCGCGTTAAAACCGATTCACGACGCGGTTGGCATTACACGCATTAACGTAGCGACGTATCAAGCGGTTTCAGGGACAGGTAAAGAAGCGATTGAAGAATTAGGTCAGCAAACCGCTGGTATTTTTAATTCTAAAAAAGTTGAACCAAGCGTTTATCCAAAACAAATTGCGTTTAACGTGTTACCGCAAATCGATGTATTTATGGACAACGGCTACACCAAAGAAGAAATGAAAATGGTGTGGGAAACCCAAAAAATCATGGGTGACTCGAACATTTTGGTGAATGCTACGGCGGTGCGAGTTCCCGTTTTTTATGGTCATTCCGAAGCGGTACACATTGAAACCAGAGATAAAATCACCGCTGATGAAGTTCGTAAATTGCTTGAAAAAGCACCAGGGGTTACGGTTGTTGATGAACGTGAGAATGGTGGTTATGCAACCGCTGTGACGCATTCAGCAGGTCACGATGCAACCTTTGTGAGCCGAATTCGTGAAGATATTTCGCATCCTCGTGGCATTGATTTATGGGTTGTTTCGGACAATATTCGCAAAGGCGCAGCGTTAAACAGTATTCAAATTGCTGAAGTGTTAATCCGCGATTTCCTTTAATTTCATTCGGCGTACAAATCTCGGTTTGTGCGCCACTTCATTATTCGTTTAGAAAATGCCTCTTTTCATTCTATTTTTCTCGCTTTGGTTAGCAGGTTTTTCAACCAACGTTTTCGCCACTGATATTACGGTTTCACTCGACCGCAGTCCCGTCAGCGTCGATGAATCGTTTCAAATCATTTTTACCGCTTCCGAATCACCCGATGATGACCCCGATTTCAGTCCGTTAGAGCAAGATTTTACGGTTCAAAGTCAAAGTCAAAATAGTCGGACGGAATTTGTGAATGGTAAATTAAATCGGATTATTCAATGGGTTGTTACCGTGATGGCGAACGATTCAGGGAATTTAATTATTCCCGTGATTAAGTTTGGTAGCGATTCCAGTCCCGCGTTGAAAATTGTCGTGTCGCCAAGTTCTACGAATAAAACGACGCAAAATGATGAAGATTTATTTTTAGAAGTCACTGCGAATACGGAAAAACCATTTATTCAATCGCAAGTTTTGTATACGGTGAAACTGTATCGGCGCGTGGATTTTGCTAAAGCGAATTTGAGTGAACCTGAATTGCCTGACGCGGTCATTGAAAAATTGGCTGACGATGCAAATTACACTACGCAAGTCAGTGGCGTAACGTATGTCGTGATTGAACGGAAATACGCCATTTTTCCACAAAAAAGCGGCGTTACCACAATCAAACCATTAGTTCTAACAGCAGATACCGTGGCGCGTGGACGGCAAAGTAATTCCTTTTTTAATTCTCAAATCACGCAACGTCGCATCGTGAAATCAAATCCGATAACGTTAAACGTGCAACCGATTCCTGCAACTTTCACGGATTCGCATTGGCTTACGGCAGAAAATTTAGAATTAACACAAACGTGGTCGGGCGATACGTCACAAATGAAAGTCGGCGAACCATTGACGCGCTCCGTGAAATTGGTAGCGCACGGTTCGACGGTTGGACAATTACCAGAATTAAACAATTCAAAAATCGACTCGCAACTTAAAGCCTATAATGACCAACCAGTTTTGCATGAAGACAAAACGTTGGCTGGTATTGTGGCAAGTCGTGAGGAAAAAATTGCATTTATTCCTGCCAAAGCAGGTAATTACACACTTCCTGCGATTCAAATTTCATGGTTCAACATGCAAACGCAAAAAATTGAAATGGCGACATTGCCTGAAATGAGTTTGACGGTTGTAGGTGCTGAAAATGCACCACAAATTCAAACAACGCCTGCTGTCGTTGAAAAGCAAATCCCCCCCGCCCCCCTTTCAGAAGGGGGGAGACAAGAAAGTCCCGTTGTTGAAAACGGACAAGGAAATTTAGTTTGGAAATCCGTTGCTATTTTTTCGACGTTAGGTTGGTTAATGACATTGGTTTTTTTGTTTTTCAAACATAAAACAGCATCTAAAAAAATTAGCGAACCAGTGGAAAATCCTGTTGAAATTTCATTAAAAGCCTGTGTGAAACAACTCAAAAAGGCGTGCATGACGGATGACGCTCAAGCAGCAAAAATCGCGTTAATTGAATGGGGACGTGGACAATTCGACGAAACCAGTTTAGGTGCAATCGCTACACATTGCGAAGCACGTTTACGGGATGAAATTTTGAAATTAAACTCGTCACTTTATGCCAAAAATGCCGAACCTTGGCAGGGTAAAGAGTTATTCAAAACATTTAGTGAAAATAACGCTCGTGCCAAATTAACCACTCACGAAAAAGCGGACGTACTAAAACCGTTGTATCGTTTATGATTTTTTTACCGAAAAGTTTTATTGAAACCGCCGAAGGCTTACTTTTTGCTGTCGTAGCAGAAGGTTTAGAAACGGGAAAAGTGCGTTGTTTTTTGCGTTACGTGCAAAATGAAAACGGTCAATGGCGAAAAGTTCAAACCACAGAAGCTAATAATTTACTCGCAAAAAATCATCCCGATTATTGTTTTCATTCATTCGAATTCGATGCTTTTTTACATGCCGTTCCGATTGAAAAAATTGCAACGCATCATCGACCTCAACAGCGTTTAAAACAACTTTTAGAAAATTCATCGAATGACGAAATCGAAAATGATTGTGCTGATTTGTGCCGATTATTTGAACACGCTGGAATTGATTTAAATCATTTTGGCGTAACGGGTTCATTGTTAATCGGACAACACAAAGCCTTGTCCGATATTGATTTAGTTTGTTACGACATCACAACATTTCACGAATGCAGAGTGGTGGTGAGGGATTTGATTAAGCAAGATTTGTTAGATAATTTGAATCACGATGACTGGCGCGAAAGTTATGCACGTCGTGATTGTGATTTGAGTTTTGAGGATTATGTTTGGCACGAAGTGCGTAAATATAATAAAGCCTTAATCAATGGTCGGAAATTTGATTTAAGTTTGGTTGAATTAAATGATGGTAATTTTTTATCCGAAATAACAAATTATAAAAAACGCAACACAATCGTTTTACAAACCATTGTAACTGACGATACGAGAGCGTTTTGTTACCCCGCAGAATTCAAATTGGTTCATTCGACGATTCAAAAGGTTGTTTGTTTTACGGCAACGTATACGGGTCAAGCAATTGTGGGTGAAATGGTTGAAATTTCGGGGCAACTCGAACAAGATGAACAAGGTAATCAACGTATTGTCGTTGGTTCGAGCCGTGAAGCGCGAAGTGAATATATTAAAGTAATCCGACCCTAAAACTTTGCGTCTTTTTGGGGTTCTGTATATTATCAAATCTCCGTTACTTATTTTAAATGAGCATCCTGAGGAGAACACCATGACAGAACAAGCCAATTACATTCGCTGGTTTAATGAACTTACCCTTGATGACGTGCCACTCGTAGGCGGTAAAAACGCCTCGCTGGGCGAGATGTACCGAGAATTGGGTTCGCAAGGCGTACAAGTTCCCAACGGTTTTGCGGTAACAGCAGAAGCCTACCGTTATATTTTGGACAAGGCGAACGGCTGGGAGGCATTGCACACTGCATTAGATGACCTGAATCCCGAAGACGTTAACGATCTCACTAAACGCGCTCGAAAAGCCCGCGAAATTATTTATGCCGCACCACTACCTCACGATTTAGAACAACAAATCATCGCCGCTTATCACCAATTACAAACACAATACGGTGACACATTAAGTGTTGCTGTTCGCAGCTCCGCCACCGCCGAAGATCTTCCAACTGCTAGTTTTGCGGGACAACAAGACACTTATTTAAATATCCGTGGTGAACCAGAATTACTTGAAGCCTGCAAACGCTGTTTCGCCAGTTTATTTACTGACCGCGCCATTCATTACCGCGTTGATCAAGGGTTTGACCATTTCAAGCTCGCGTTGTCGATTGGCATTATGAAAATGGTGCGTTCGGATTTGTCGGCGAGTGGCGTAATGTTCTCACTAGATACCGAATCAGGTTTTTCTGATGTGGTATTTATTACGGGAGCTTATGGCTTAGGTGAAAATGTCGTCCAAGGTTCGGTTGACCCCGACGAATTTTATATTCACAAACCAACTTTCGTCCAAGGTCATCGTGCTGTTTTACGTCGCACGTTGGGTGGTAAAAAAATAAAAATGATTTACAGCGACCGTAGCACTCGTGAATCTACGCACAATATCGTTACCTCTAGTGAAGAGCGTAATCGTTTTTGTATCACCGATGCGGACGTATTGACACTTGCTGACTACGCGATAAAAATCGAAAATCATTACAGTGCCAAAGCAGGTAAAACCAAACCAATGGATATGGAGTGGGCGAAAGATGGCATCGATGGCACGCTGTATATTGTTCAAGCTCGACCTGAAACGGTTGTTTCACAATTACAAGGGATGGTGCTAGAACAATATACTCTCAAAGAAACTGCCGAACCGATTATCACTGGACACGCGGTGGGCAGTAAAATCGCAACGGGTAATGCGCGAATTATTGATAGGTTGGATCAACTCAATAGCTTTAAAGCTGGTGACATATTGATTGCGGATATGACTTCGCCCGATTGGGAACCTGTTATGAAAATCGCCTCGGCGATTGTGACAAATCGTGGTGGGAGAACCTGTCATGCCGCGATAATCTCACGCGAATTAGGTGTTCCTGCGATTGTTGGTTGTGATAAAGCAACCACAGTCATACAAGAGGGTACGCAAGTTACTGTTTCTTGTGCTGAAGGCGATGTGGGCAAAGTTTATGCGGGGCAATTAGCATTCGATGTTAGCCGTATTGATTTATCTGGGTTAAAACGACCAAAAACAAAAATTATGCTCAATATCGCCAATCCGGAAGTCGCATTTAAAACTAGTTTTTTACCAAACGATGGCGTGGGATTGATGCGGATGGAATTCATCATTACGGAATACATCAAGGCACATCCGATGGCGTTAATTCACCCCGAGCGCGTGCAAGATGCTAATGAACGGACACAATTAGCGCAATTGACACGCAATTATGTGACGCAACAAGAATTTTTTATCAGCAAATTAGCCGAAGGTGTGGGGACAATTGGCGCGGCGTTTTATCCCAAACCCGTTGTTGTACGAATGTCAGATTTTAAAACCAATGAATACGCTACGTTGTTAGGCGGACGTTGGTTTGAATTTAATGAGGACAATCCAATGATTGGTTTTCGTGGCGCATCACGTTACATCCATCCCGCTTATGCTGAAGGGTTTGCGTTGGAATGTGCGGCAATGAAACGAGTGCGTGACGATATGGGATTAACTAACGTAATTTTGATGATTCCGTTTTGTCGGCGTGTGCAAGAAGCGAAAAAAGTATTGGATTACATGGCACAACTGGGATTAAAGCGGGGTGAAAATGGATTGCAAATTTATGTCATGTGCGAAATTCCCAATAATGTGATTTCTATCGATGCGTTTTCGGAACATTTCGATGGTTTTTCAATCGGCTCGAATGATTTAACGCAACTTACGCTGGGTGTGGATCGTGATTCTGCAATTTTGGCAGATGATTTTGATGAGCGGGACGATGGTGTGAAAGAAATGATTCGCCTCGCGGTGACTGGCTCAAAACGCAACGGTAAACATTGTGGTTTATGTGGACAAGCTCCATCGGATTATCCTGAAATGGCGCAATTTTTGGTGGAAATCGGTATTGATTCGATGAGTTTGAATCCCGATACGGTATTGAAAACCACGCAATTAGTGTTAGAAACTGAAGAAAAGCTGATGGATAACTAAACATTGAGGAATGAGTGGCAGGTGTATCGTCATTTGTTCGGTTTTGCAATTAACTGAAAAATATATATAATTGCCGCTCTTTTACCGAGCATCCCGCTCCTCCTTGCTTTACCATTTTTTATAATAGTGATGGAAGGCTTCACCAAAAGGAAACAAAATGCGACATTACGAAATTGTCTTTTTAGTCCACCCCGACCAAAGTAGTCAAGTACCTGCGATGATTGAACGCTATAAAGCGATCGTCGAAGCAACTTCAGGAAAAATCCACCGTTTAGAAGATTGGGGTCGCCGTCAAATGGCATATCCAATCAAAAAAGTTCATAAAGCCCATTACGTTTTAATGAATGTTGAATGTGACCAAGTCGCTTTAACTGAACTTGAAAGTGGCTTCCGTTTTAATGATGCGATTTTACGTAACATGATTTTGTTACAAGAAGAAGCGATTACTGAACCTTCTATCATTGCAACTTCAACTGCTGAAGAAAATAAAGTAGCTGAAATCCGCGCTAAAGAAGCGGCTATTCGTGAAGAAACCGCTGCACGCGAAGCAGCAGCTTTGGCACCTAGCGACATCGATTTAGATGATGCTGATGAAGACTTTGATGCTGACGATTTAGTAGACTAATCCTTTTTACCATTCATTACGGAATTAACATGGCACGCAACATTAGACGTAAAAAATTCTGCAGTTTTAGTAATGCAGAAAATAGCATTCAAATTGATTATAAAGATTTGGGTTTGTTAGGTGATTACGTTACCGAAACAGGTAAAATTGTTCCAAGTCGTATCACTGGTACACCTGCAAAATATCAAAGACAAATCTGCACCGCTATTAAACGGGCGCGTTACATCGCGTTATTGCCTTATTGCGACGCGCATAAATAAATCAAACGATGGGATTTTTAGCGACTTACATTATGCGTGGACGATGGCAAGCTATTACAGCCATTGTCGGATTAGCATTTTTGTCGTTGTTTATGCCTCCCATTAGTATCGTGAGTTCAGCAGCCGTGGCGTTAGTCACCTTGCGGCGCGGGGCTTATGAAGGGTTAACGGTTTTTGGAGTTTCGCTTGCCATTCTTGGCACGTTGGGCGCATTGGTTGGCAATATTGAATTCGCTCTACTTTATGGCGTGGTTTTATGGCTACCGATTTGGATTATCGCGATTTTATTGCGTGCAGGTCGGCAATTAGCATTAGCGATTGAAAGTGCCGTGTTGCTTGGTGGCGTTGGCATTATCGGTTTTTATTTATATAAGCCAGATGCCGTTGAAATGTGGAAGCATTTGTTGATGCAAATGTCACCACCAAATGCTGCACTTGATATGCAACCACAGTTAGAAAGCATTTCACATTATATGACTGGTATTATCGCCGCCGGTACGATTTTTGGCTGGGTATTCGCGCTATTTATGGCACGGTGGTGGCAAGCTCAACTTTATAACCCCGACGGTTTTAGAACCGAATATTTGGGGTTGTCTACGTCACCACGTTTAGCGTTGGGCAGTATCGGTTTAGTTGGAATTGCAATGTTGAGTTCTGGCGGTATCGCAGAATTGGCGTGGAATTTGAGTATTCTTGTTTTTGTGCTTTACACATTTGTTGGGACTGCCGTTCTACATAGCTTGCTCGCACCATTAAAGCAAGGTCGCTACTTTGTCATTGGTCTTTACATGACAGTGTTTCTAATTCCACATTTGCTTATTCCCGTCGCTACGATCGGTGTCGCGGATGCGTGGTTGAATCTGCGTCAAAAGTTAAAAACGAAATAAACAAAAACCGTTAATTAAATGACTAAACACGCTGAAATCGGCGTGAAACTTTATAAAAAATTACACGAGGTTGTAACGATGGAAATAATTCTTCTTGAGAAAATTGCAAATTTAGGCAGTTTGGGCGATAAAGTCAGCGTTAAAAATGGCTACGCTAGAAACTTTTTGATTCCACAACACAAAGCCGTTGTAGCTTCTGCGAAGAAAATCGCTGAATTTGAAGTACGTCGTGCTGAGTTAGAAAAATTGGCAGCAGAGAAATTGGCAGCAGCTCAAACACGCTCAGAAGCATTGGGCAAATTGAATATCACAATTGCACACAAAGCAGGCGACGAAGGTCGTTTGTTTGGTTCAATTGGCACACATGCGATTGCAGACGCGATTGTCAAAGCTGGTGTTACAGTTGATAAAAGCGAAATTCGTTTGCCACACGGCACGATTCGCCATTTGGGTGATTTCGAAGTTCATGTACATTTGCACGCGGATGTTAATGCGATTTGTGCAGTTAAAATCACTGCCGAGGCTTAATCCGGCTCGAAAGGCGCAAAGTTTTAACTTTGCGCCTGACGCTATCAAGTTATGCGACGACTTTATTCGCTTCTCTTTTATTGTTCAATTCCCCTCGTTATTTCGCGCCTATGGTGGCGCAGTCTTAAAAATCCTGCTTATAGGCAACGTGTTTCTGAGAGATTCGGATTTTATTCACAAAGTTATGCACAGAATGTAATTTGGTTTCATGCCGTTTCGGTCGGTGAAAGTGAAGCACTTTTCCCATTGATTCGCTTGATTCAAACGCGCCAGCCGCAACTTTCTATTTTAATTACCACCACGACACCGACGGGTTCTGCACGAGTTCAAGCCGTTTTGGGTGACAGCGTTCAACACGTTTATTTGCCTTACGATTTACCTGATGTAATTACACGTTTTTTCAACACATTCAAACCTCGACTCGCCGTAATTGTTGAAACTGAAATTTGGGTTAACCTGTATCAAGCCTGCGCGGCAAAACAGATTCCGTTGTATTTAATCAACGCCCGTTTATCTGAAAAATCGGTACGTGGTTATCAAAAAATTCCATCTTTAGTTATCCCCACATTAAACGCGATTACCAAAATTTCCACTCAAACTGAAAATGACAAAGCCCGTTTTGTTGCCATCGGAGCAAATCCCGATACCGTTCAAAACTTAGGCAATATCAAATTCGACATAACCATTTCCACCGAAATTCTGTCACAAGGTGGGGCTTTGAAAAATCAGTTTTTTGCACAACGGTTCGTTTTTTTAGCCGCGAGTACACATGACGGCGAAGAGGTTTTATTGCTCGATGTTTACAAACAATTAAAAAAACAAATTCCAAAATTAGTTTTAGTGATTGCACCGCGTCATTCTGAACGTTTTATGGTCGTTGAGAATTTGGCAAAGAATGTAGGATTAAACGTCATCACACGCACGTCACAACAATTCTGCGATAATGGAACCGACGTATTTGTAATTAACACGTTGGGTGAATTGAAAATGTTTTATGCGACTGCGGATATGGCGTTTGTCGGTGGAAGTTTCGTCCCCGTGGGCGGACATAATGTATTAGAACCGGCGGCTGTTGGCGTACCTATTTTATTTGGTCATGAAATGCAAAACTTCGCGTTCATTTCAGAAAAAATGTTAGCCGCACATGCCGCCATTCAATGCGAAAATGTTGCACAATTAGAAACCAAAATCATCGAATTATATGAGCAACCTGAATTGAGAAAAACGTTAATCTCAAATGCCAAAAACTTTGTCGTCCAAAATCAAGGCGCGACTGAGCGAATTTATAAACTTTTAAATCTTGAATCTCTCACTTAAAAACTATGACCCAAAAACTCTACATTCAAACTAACGGTTGCCAAATGAATGAATATGATTCAGACAAAATGCGTGATGTTTTACAAGCCTCACACGGTTTTGAATTGACTGACGACCCAAAATTGGCTGATGTTTTACTATTGAATACGTGTTCGATTCGTGAAAAAGCGCAGGAAAAAGTATTTTCGGCGTTGGGCAAATGGCGAAAAATTAAAGATAAACGCCCCGACGTAATTATTGGCGTAGGCGGTTGCGTGGCAAGTCAAGAAGGTGCTGCAATTCAGAAACGTGCGCCATTTGTTGATATGGTTTTTGGACCTCAGACATTGCACCGTTTGCCGCAATTGCTCAATGACGTTCTTCAAAAGCACAAACCCGTGATTGATATTTCATTCCCTGAAATAGAAAAATTCGACAATTTGCCTGAACCCAAAGCAGACGGCGTAAAAGCATTTGTGTCCGTCATGGAAGGTTGTAGTAAATACTGCACTTATTGCGTCGTCCCTTACACACGAGGTGAAGAAATTAGTCGTCCGTTAGAAGATGTGTTAGCTGAAATTCGCGTATTGGCAAAACAAGGGGTGCGCGAAATAAATTTACTTGGACAAAACGTGAACGCTTATCGCGGCGAAATGGACGATGGTGACATTGCCGATTTTTCACTGTTACTTCATGCCGTTGCAGGAATCGAAGGTATCGACCGTCTGCGTTTTACGACTTCACACCCAATGGAATTCACTGACGAACTGATTGAAGCCTTCGCCGAAATTCCACAACTCGTGAACCACTTACATTTGCCTGTTCAAAGTGGCAGCAATGCGATTTTGCAAAAAATGAAACGTGGTCACGTTATCGACGATTACAAAGAAATTATTCGCAAACTACGTGTAGTGCGTCCTGATATTTGTTTGTCGTCTGATTTTATTATTGGTTTTCCTGGTGAAACCGATGCGGAATTCGAAGAAACAATGAACTTTGTGGACGAAATGGGATTTGATTTATCGTTTAGTTTTATCTATAGCGCACGTCCTGGAACGCCTGCCGCAGAATTCGCTGACGACGTGCCTATGGATATTAAAAAAGCCCGTTTGGAACGTTTCCAAAATCGAATTAACGAAATGGCAAACGTAATCGCTGAAAAAATGATTGGTACCACGCAAACTGTTTTAGTTGAAGGGCAATCGAAGAAAAATCCATTACAAATGCAAGGGCGTACCGAAAATAATCGCGTGGTGAATTTTATTGGACATCCACGTTTGACGGGACAGTTTGTTGACGTTTTCATTGCGGAATCGCTGCCGAATTCGTTACGTGGTCGCATGATTGATTTAACATCGCCCCAATGAACATTGTCGAAATTCAACGCATTTGCGCTACCGATTCTCAACCTAACGACGCTCAATTAGAATCGTGGGTAAATACGGTTTTGGCTAATTTGGACGATGATTCTGAAATCGTCATTCGTATTGTGGACGAAATCGAATCAGCACAACTCAATGAAACGTATCGACATAAACAAGGTGCGACTAACATTCTTAGTTTCCCCGTTGATGTTCCTGATGAAATCGAACTGAATTTATTGGGCGATTTAGTGATTTGTGCGCCCGTTTTGGAACGTGAAGCGACCGAACAGAATAAACCGTTACACAATCATTGGGCGCATATTGTGATTCATGGCACGTTGCATTTGCTTGGTTATGATCACATTGAAGACACGGATGCTGAAGAAATGGAAACTAAAGAAATTGCTTTATTACAGACGTTATCAATTCCTAATCCTTATGAAAATGGTTCTGACTTATGAGTGACGAATATCCGCCTGCAACGCCACATAAAACGTGGCTCGAAAAAATTAGCCACCTACTTACTGGCGAACCGCAAGATGTTGATGATTTGTTAGAACTTTTGCGTGAAGCAAAAGCACGTAGTTTGTTAGATACCGATGCGTTATCGATGATTGAAGGTGTGTTGCAAGTGTCGCAAATGCGTGTTCGCGACATTATGATTCCGCGTATTCAAATGACGGTATTGCCCAAAGATGCGCCACTTGAAAGTATTTTGCCTATTGTCACCGAATCAGGGCATTCGCGTTATCCAGTAATTGATGGCGATAAAAGTAAAGTGATTGGTGTGTTATTGACGAAAGATTTATTGGCGCGAGTGTTTGAAAATAAAACACTTACCGTACAAGACATTATGCGTTCGGTCAGCATTGTGCCAGAAAGTAAACGTTTGAATGTGTTGCTCAAAGAATCTCGCACCAATGGTAATCACATGACTATCGTGGTCGATGAATATGGGCAAGCAGCTGGTTTAGTGACCATTGAAGATGTGCTGGAACAAATTGTTGGCGATATTGAAGATGAACATGATGATCACGATGATGAAAATTATGTGTTTCAACGTAGCGAAAGCGAATACATGTTGAAAGCGTTGATGCCAATGGATGATTTTGACGAGTATTTTGGAACACAATTAGCGACGGATGAATATGACACCATTGGGGGTTTTATGGTGAGTCAGTTAGAACACATGCCACATAAAGGCGAAAGTTTAGTTGTTAATGACTTGAAATTTGAAGTCATCAAAGCGGACAATCGGCGTGTATATTTGATTAAACTTAAAAAATTGAAATAGCCATTTATGAATACTCCCAACCAATTTGTCGCGCCACAGTTTATTGGTCGAGCAATAAAACATTTTTTGCCCAATTCACAAGCCGTTTCGTTGGCGATTATTTTATTGGTGAGTTTTTTACTGATTTATTCGTTGTCAAATTTATTGATGCCGGTTTTTGTTTCGATTGGTGTTGCCTATCTTCTCGAAGGTATTGTGCGAAAAGCCGAGTATTTAAACATGCCACGTTTACCGGCAGTGACGCTTGTTTTTTCACTATTTGTAACAAGCCTTGTTTTTTTACTCTTCATTTTGATTCCAATTATTTCGCAACAAGCTGTCGAACTCGTACAGCAAGTTCCCGACATTATTAGCCACGCGCAAACTGGCATTATGCGGTTACCGAAGCTTTATCCGAAATTGATTTCGGAAAGTAAAATTCAAGACATTTTGCTTGTTGTTCAAAAAGAATTACTCAGTTACAGCCAAAGTTTATTGTCAGTTTCAGCGGCATCGGTAATGGGGCTGATTAGTGCGATGATTTATTTATTTTTGGTACCGATGATGGTTTTTTTTCTACTGAAAGATAAAGTGTTGTTAATCGCATGGTTCACACAATTTTTGCCTAAAGAACGTCATTTGAGTATTGATGTTTGGCGCGAAGTCGATACTCAAATAGGCAATTATGTACGTGGAAAATTCGCCGAAGTATTGATTTTGTGTGCAGTCAGTTATGTGACGTATTCCGTGATGGGGCTAAATTACGCGCTCTTGTTGGCGGTGTTAATGGGGTTGCAAGTCATTTTGCCCTACATTGGCGCGACATTGGTGACATTTCCAGTTTTGGGTGTGGCATATTTTCAATCCGGTTTAACAAACGATGATTTTATGGCAATTGTGATTGCTTACGCTATTATTCAAGCGGTCGATGGTGTGTTACTTGTTCCATTATTGTTCTCGGAAGCGGTAAATTTGCACGCAATTGCGATTATTGTAGCCATTTTATTTTTTGGTGGTTTGTGGGGATTTTGGGGCGTATTTTTAGCGATTCCATTGGCTACTGTTGTCAAAGCGGTGTTGACAGCATGGCCGCGTTTGGGTGAAACAAATATTGCTTAATTCCACAGTTATTGGTAACACGCATTTAATTTTAATGCGAAAATACTTTCACTTTTAATCGTTAAAATGGGGAGCATTACAATGCGTACACAACTTTTGTTATCTGCAACTGTTATCGTTTTATTAAGCGGTTGCGCTAGTCAAACGCCAACATTAAGCTCAGGTAACGTCGAATACGGCGATAGTAAAGCCGTCGAAACATTGACTAATGAATTTGGCTCAACCGATTTGCAATCGATCGCACAAGCCATGACAACATCGTTATTGCAATCGCCAGCCGTTGGCGCGAAACAACGTCCTCTTGTGACCATTGCTGAAGTTAAAAATCGAACCAGCGAATATATCGATACAAAATCAATCACAGATACTATTCGCACTAAAGTAATGAAAAGCGGTTTAGTGCGTTTTGCCGTTGATACCAGTGGAATGCAAACGCAAACCGATGAGATTGTGCGTCAAAGCCAAAGTGGCATGTACAAAAAAAGTAAATCGAAAAAAATCGGACAAATGGAAGGTGCAGATTTCCGTATCGAAGGCACAATTACTTCAATCGTCAAAAAGGCTGATGATGTCAAAGATGTTTATTACAAATTCAGTTTGCAGTTAATCGACAACGAAAGTGGTGTAATGGAATGGGCGGATGAAAAAGAAATCCGCAAAACATCAAATAAATCGATGTTTTAATCGGAGTAATTTATGAAACGCAGCTTAATGTTAGTAGCGTTGCTTGGAATCAGTTCATTCGCGCAAGCAGCGAAAATTGCTGTTGCTGATTTAGCTTATTCGGAGCGCGTGCGTGAGTATTTTCACGAAACTGAATATCACAACAACGAATCTGAAAAATCACATTCAAATTCTTATAACGCGCATTCCAAAACAGATTATTCGGAATCGTCGGGTACCGAAAGCTATATGGAATATGGCGAATTACGAAAATTTGTGGGTGACATTAAAGGTGAATTGTTAAAGACCAGCGGTTTTCAACTCACTCAAGCGAAACCGTACACTGCAAAAGGTAGCGAAAAAGTTTTCGATATTATCGATAAAATTAAAAAGGGCTATTATCCAAAAGCCGATTACGTTTTATTTGGTACGGTGAGCGAGTTAGATTTTCGTGACGAAGCGAACCCCATCATCGGTACAAATAATGTCGCTAATACTTTTAGCATTACGTTGACGGCTGATTTCAGTTTGATTAACACACATACTTATGAAATCAAAGCCGCTTTTACCGCAATGGGTGAGGGTTCAGATGTTCGTGTGGCTTCAGCGGGTGGACGAGTTCAGCCTAGTCGGGGGCGTGTTGTTGCGGAAGTTTCGCGCAATTTAGGCGTTGAGGTTGCACAACAAGTTAATGAACAATTAAATGGTGGCAGCAGCGGTTCACGAAGTGGTGATTATGAATCACAACGCGCCTATCCAACTACGCAAGGCGAGCCATTGGAAGAAGACAAAGTGATGCGTTTTAACTGACCGTGCGAAATTCCGCATCCAGAGCTGATAGGCTTGGGTGGGGATGGATAGCACTCTTTACGCGAAGTGGCTTTTAGTGTTTCAATCAGGACTATTCTGATTTTGGATATATTTTTTGATTACGTCTAAAGACGCACCACCTGTTGTAAGTAGGCAATAAGCGCGTGTCCAAAAAAACGGCTTCCAATAAAATTTGTCGATATGCACTTTGAATTCCTTGCGAATCAAGCGAGAAGAAACCGTTTTGATAGAGTTGATA
>JAQTOX010000039.1 GCA_028713055.1 Methylococcales bacterium
AACTTGATTTTGGTTAAAGGTGCCGTACCTGGTGCCAAAGGTGGCGATGTAGTTATTACGCCAGCTACTAAAGCACGGAATAAAGGTTAAGTCATGGGATTGCAAATACCTGTTTTAAACGAAAAAAGCGACGTTAAAGTTAGCGAAGCTGTTTTTGGTCAAGTGTTTAATGAAACACTTGTACACCAGTTAGTTACTCGTTATTTAGCTGGAGCGCGTGCCGGGACTAAAGCTCAGAAAACTCGCTCTGACGTTAGTGGCGGTGGTACTAAGCCTTGGCGTCAAAAAGGGACTGGGCGTGCAAGGTCGGGAACAACACGCAGTCCATTATGGCGTACGGGTGGTGTTACTTTTGCCGCCAGGCCGCGTAATTATGATCAAAAATTGAACAAAAAAATGTTCCGTGTGGGGATTCGTTCGATTTTATCGGAATTATTGCGTCAGGATCGCTTGGTTATTGGTAATGAAGTGATAGTGACAACACCTAAAACGAAAGCATTGAGTACACAATTGAGCGTAATTGGTTCTAGACGCACTCTAATTGTCGTTCAGAGTGTAGATAAAAATTTAGCATTAGCTTCAAGAAACATTCCTTATGTTCAGGTTGTTGAAGCGGCTAATTTGAATCCTGTATTGTTGGTGGCGGCTGATAAAGTGATTGTCACCCCAAGCGCATTACAGCAGTTAGAGGAGCGTTTAGCATGAGTACGAATTTATATCAGTTGACGCGTGTCTTAGAGGCTCCTGTCATTTCTGAAAAAAGTACAGTTGCAGCTGAAAAAGATAAGCAAATTGTTTTTAAAGTGCAACGTAGTGCAACTAAAAAACAAGTTAAAAGTGCCGTCGAAGCGATGTTTAATGTCGAAGTTGATGCCGTTCGCGTATTGAACGTTAAAGGTAAACAAAAACGATTCGGACGTTCGTTGGGACAAAGATCTGATTGGAAAAAAGCCTATGTTAAGCTAAAAGCCGGTCATGATATTGAATTCGCAACGGCTTAATTGAGATAGTAAAGGAAACGGTAAAAAACATGGCGATTATAAAGTCAAAACCGACCTCCCCTGGATCACGGTTTGTAGTACGAGTCAAAAATGACGCATTGCATAAGGGTAAACCTTTTGCTGCGTTGTTGGAGAAAAAAAGTAAAACAGGTGGTCGTAATAACAACGGTCGTATCACTACCCGTCACGTTGGTGGTGGTCATAAGCAACATTATCGTCTTATTGATTTTAAAAGAAATAAGACTGACATTTTTGCTGTTGTTGAACGTTTAGAATATGATCCAAACAGAACTGCGAACATTGCTTTGATTTTATTCAAAGATGGTGAACGTAGATATATTATTGCACCAAAAGGTTTAGAAGCGGGTCAAGAAATTATTTCCGCTGAAGTTGCGCCAGTAAAAGCAGGTAACTGCATGCCATTGCGTAATATTCCGGTAGGTACAACTGTACATTGCGTAGAGCTTAAAGCAGGAAAAGGCGCACAAGTTGCAAGAAGTGCGGGAACATCAGTGCAGTTGGTTGCGCGTGATGGTGTTCATGCTACATTGCGTTTGCGTTCAGGTGAAATGCGTAAAGTGTTAGCTGATTGCCGCGCTGTTATTGGTGAAGTTTCAAATGCTGAACACAGCTTGGCATCTTTAGGTAAGGCAGGTGCATCGAGATGGCGTGGCGTTAGACCAACTGTTCGCGGTGTCGTTATGAACCCAGTTGATCATCCACATGGTGGTGGTGAAGGTCGTACATCAGGTGGTAGACATCCTGTTTCACCTTGGGGTATGCCAACTAAAGGCTACAAAACAAGAAAGAACAAACGGACTGATAATATGATTATTAGACGTCGTAAGTAAAAATAGAGAGGAATCAGCGTGCCGCGTTCAATTAAAAAAGGTCCTTTTATTGATCATCATCTCTTTAAAAAAGTTGAAGATGCTGTAAAAAGCAGTAGTAGGAAACCGATTAAAACCTGGTCTAGACGATCAATGATTATTCCTGATATGTTGGGGCTGACCATTGCAGTGCATAATGGCAAGCTACACATCCCCGTTCTCGTTACAGAGAACATGGTGGGTCATAAATTAGGCGAATTTGCACCCACCAGAACCTATAAAGGTCATGTGGTTGACAAGAAATCTAAGTAGGATGGACGATGGAAGTTTCAGCAAAATTAAGTAATGCACCTTTATCCGCTCAGAAAGCCAGGTTGGTTTGTGACCAGATTCGTGGTTTACCTGTCGAGAAGGCACTGAACGTTTTGAAGTTCAGTTCTAAAAAAGCTGCATTTATTGTAAAAAAAGTTTTAGAATCAGCAATTGCCAATGCAGAACACAATGAAAGTGCCGATATTGACGAGTTGAGGGTATCTACAGTATTTGTGAATGAAGCTGCGACTTTAAAAAGATTCAAGGCAAGAGCTAAAGGTCGTGCGAACCATATCCTTAAAAGAACCTGTCATATCACCATTAAAGTTGTAGAAAGCGAGTAGGGGGCAATATGGGTCAGAAAGTACATCCAACTGGCATACGCCTTGGTATTGTTAAAGATTGGAATTCACGCTGGTATGCAAGCAGTAAGGATTATTCCACTTTTTTATATCAAGACTTGAAAGTCAGAGAATTTTTAAGAAAGAAATTATCGCATGCTTCGGTGAGTCGGATTCAAATCAACCGTCCTGCGAATAATGCACAGATTACTATTTTCACAGCGCGTCCTGGGATTGTGATTGGTAAGAAAGGCGAGGACATCGAAGTTTTAAAGCAAGAGATTGCAAAAATGATTGGTGTGCCCGTACAGCTTAATGTTGAAGAAATCAGAAAACCTGAGCTGGATGCGTATTTAGTCGCTGAAGGGGTTGCTCAACAGCTTGAAAAGCGTATCATGTACCGTCGTGCGATGAAACGTGCCGTTACTAACACTATGCGTTTAGGTGCTGAAGGCATCAAAATAAACGTGGGTGGTCGTTTGAATGGTGCTGAAATTGCGCGTAGCGAATGGTATAGAGAAGGACGAGTTCCTTTACATACTTTGCGTGCGGATATTGATTATGCAACAGCAGAGGCGCACACGACTTATGGAATTATCGGCATTAAAGTGTGGATATTCAAAGGCGAAGTGTTTGATATAGATGCACATAAAGCATCTGTTAATTCAGAATCTAAAAAATAGTTGAAGGAACAAAGAGATGCTTCAACCTAAAAGAACAAAATTTCGTAAGCAGCACAAAGGTAAAAATAACGGTATCGCTGTTCGTGGATCATCGGTTAGTTTTGGTGAGTTCGGTCTTAAATCAATTAGTCGCGGTCGGTTGACGGCACGTCAAATTGAGTCTGCTCGTCGTACCATTACTCGTCATGTTAAGCGTGGCGGGAAGATTTGGATTCGTGTGTTCCCTGATAAACCAATTACCGAAAAACCGTTGGCGGTTCGTATGGGTAAAGGTAAAGGCAATGTGGAGTATTGGGTTGCTCAAGTTCGTCCGGGTACGATGTTATACGAGATTCAAGGAGTTTCCGAAGAGTTAGCTCGCGAAGCTTTTACATTGGCATCCGCTAAGTTGCCTTTGAAAACACTATTTACTGTACGGACGATAATGTAATGAAAGCAAGTGAATTACGTCAAAAATCACGTGATGAATTGTCAACTCTGTTAATTGAGTTAGCTCGCGAACGTTTTACCCTACAAATGCAAAAGGGTACAGGTCAGCTGTCAAAAACAGCGCAAGTGAAAAAGGTACGACGTGACGCAGCTCGCGTTCAAACCGTGTTAAATGAGATGGTGGGCGTAGTATGAGCGAAAACACGACTAAATTGCGAACCATTACGGGACGAGTTGTCAGCAATAAAATGGACAAAACGATTACCGTTCTAGTCGAGCGCGTTGTAAAACATCCCATTTACGGAAAGTATATAAAGCGTTCGACAAAGATGATGGCACACGATGAGGAAAATTCTTGTCAAGAAGGCGATGTAGTTTCGATAATATCTTGTCGTCCGATGTCCAAACACAAAACATTCAAATTAGTGCAAGTGTTAGAACGTACTAACAAATAATCAAGTTGAATGCTTAATTTTATATTTCTAGGAATAGATCATGATTCAGATGCAAACTAACCTTGAGGTTGCCGATAATAGCGGTGCGAAAAAGGTCATGTGTATCAAAGTACTTGGTGGTTCACACCGGCGTTATGCTGGTATCGGTGACATTATCAAAGTCAGTGTAAAAGATGCGATTCCTCGCGGCAGAGTGAAAAAAGGCGAGGTTTATAACGCGTTAGTGGTTCGTACACGTAAGGGTGTGCGTCGTTCTGATGGTTCAGTTATTCGTTTTGATGGTAATGCAGCGGTTATTTTAAATAACAATTTACAGCCGTTAGGTTCACGAATTTTTGGGCCTGTGACTCGTGAACTTAGAGGTGAGAAGTTTATGAAGATTATTTCATTAGCACCTGAAGTGTTATAGAGCTGAGGGCGAAATTATGCAAAAAATCAAGAAAGGTGACGAAGTCATCGTCCGCATCGGCAAAGATAAAGGCAAAAGCGGTCGGGTCGTACAAGTCCTGAAAAATAATAAAATTCTCGTTGAAGGTATCAATCAGGTTAGTAAAAGCCAAAAACCTAACCCTAATGCGGGCGTTCAAGGTGGGTTTGTGACTAAAGATATGCCGATTGAAATTTCTAATGTAGGACTGTATAACCCCGTAACAAAAAAGGCGGATCGGGTAGGTTTTAGATTTTTAGATGATGGAAAAAAAGTCCGATATTTTAAATCAACCAACGAAGTTATCGATGCGTAAGGTGAATCATGGCTAGATTAGAATCGGTATATAAAGAAACTGTCCGTCCTGCTTTAATTGAACAGTTTGGTTACAAATCCATAATGCAAGCACCACGTATTACTAAAATCACTTTAAATATGGGTGTTAGTGGTGCAGTTGCGGATAAAAAAGTATTGCAGTTTGCAGTGAGTGATATGGAAAAAATTGCGGGTCAAAAACCAGTGATTACCTTGGCAAGAAAATCAATTGCGGGATTTAAAATTCGCGATGATATGCCTATTGGCTGCAAAGTGACATTGCGTAGTGATAAAATGTACGAATTTTTGGATCGCTTAATCAGTATTTCTATTCCGCGAGTTCGCGATTTCAGAGGGTTAAATCCAAAAAGTTTTGATGGACGCGGTAATTATTCGATGGGGGTGAAAGAGCAAATCATTTTTCCTGAAATCGATTATGACAAAATTGACATGTTGCGCGGTATGGACATCACCATCACTACGACAGCACAAACCAATGAAGAGGGTTTGGCGTTGTTAAAGTTGTTTAATTTTCCATTTAAACAGTAAGAGGATTGTCATGGCAAAGAAATCAATGATAGCGCGCGAAGAGAAACGTAAACAATTAGTTAAAAAGTATGATGTCAAACGTAAGTTCTTGAAGGAAGTTATTCGGGATCCTAATACGACCTTTGAAAACAAAGAATCTGCTCAGTTGCAGCTTCAAAAATTACCTAGAGATTCCAGTCCGTCGCGGGTGCGTAACCGTTGTAATTTAACCGGTCGTCCACATGGTTATTACCGCAAATTTGGTTTGAGTCGTAATAAATTACGTGAAGCAACGATGCGCGGTGACGTACCTGGTGTTGTTAAGGCGAGCTGGTAATTTCTGTTGGATCAATTTTGGAGGATTAAGCGATGAGTATGACAGATCCAGTAGCGGATATGCTGACACGCATTAGAAATGGTCAGTCTGCTGGGAAAAAATTTATAAAACAACCTTCATCTAAACTTAAAGTATCG
Organism: Methylococcales bacterium; assembly: GCA_028713055.1. Taxonomy (GTDB): domain Bacteria; phylum Pseudomonadota; class Gammaproteobacteria; order Methylococcales; family Methylomonadaceae; genus UBA10906. The sequence continues at coordinate 5,796 of JAQTOX010000039.1, forward strand.
ATTGCAAAAGTACTTAAAGAGGAAGGCTACATTGCGGGTTTTAGCACTGAAACCAACGGTAGTCATACTGAAATGACCGTTGAGTTAAAGTACTACAAAGGTACACCCGTAATCGAAAACATCAAACGAATCAGCAGACCTGGTTTGCGGATTTATAAATCGAAAGATGAATTGCCAAAAGTCCTAGGCGGGTTGGGTGTGGCTATCGTTTCAACCTCAAATGGGGTGATGACAGATAGAGCAGCTCGCGCGATTGGACATGGTGGCGAGATCATTTGCACTGTTTGCTAACATTAGGCGTAGTTATGTCAAGAATTGCTAAAGCCCCAGTTACTATTCCAAGTGGTGTTGAAATTAAAGTTGACGGCAACAACGTTACTGTGAAAGGTAGCAAGGGTTTGTTGACGTTTGATTTTGATGCTTCAGTTGGCATGGAAATTACAAACAATGTGATTTCTATGCAATGGGATAAAGATGACAAAAATGCAATTGCTCAAGCTGGTACAGCTCGAGCAATTGTAAATAATATGGTGACTGGCGTATCAGTTGGTTTCGAAAGAAAATTGACGCTGGTTGGCGTAGGTTACAGAGCACAAGCGAAGGAAAACATTCTTAGTTTGTCGCTTGGTTTTTCACATCCCGTTGATTTTGAGGTTCCAGCAGGGGTTTCAGTAGAGACACCAAGTCAAACTGAAATCATCCTTAAGGGTAGTGACAAGCAGCTTGTCGGACAAGTTGCTGCAAAAATTCGGGCTTATCGTCCACCTGAACCCTATAAAGGTAAGGGTGTTCGGTACTCCGATGAGCATGTTGCTAGAAAAGAAGCTAAGAAAAAATAGGGTAGCGTAATGGATAAGAAACAAACTCGTATGAAACGTGCATTGAAATTGCGTAGTCAAATTAAAAAGTTGAGTGCTACTCGGTTGTCGATTCACAAAACATCACAGCATATCTATGCACAAATCATTAGTGGCGATGGTACCTTAACCTTGGCAAGTGCTTCAACTAATCAAACTGAATTGAAACTCAATTTGAAGGGGACGAGTAATATTACAGCAGCGATTGCTGTGGGTAAGCGCATCGCCGAAAAGGCCTTAGCTGCCGGTGTTACTGAGGTTGCGTTTGACCGTTCGGGATTTAAATATCATGGACGCGTAAAAGCATTGGCCGATGCCGCTCGTGAAGCTGGATTGAAATTTTAGGAGAATACAATGGCTACAGCACCTACTCAAGGTTCGGCTGACGGTTTACAAGAAAAATTGGTTAACGTTAGACGGGTCGCAAAAGTAGTAAAAGGCGGTCGAGTTTTTGGCTTTACTGCTTTAACCGTCGTTGGTGATGGTGAAGGGCGCGTTGGTTACGGTGTTAGTAAAGCTCGCGAAGTACCCATTGCTATTCAAAAGTCCTTAGAGCAAGCACGTAAAAATATGCGTAAAGTTCAGTTAAAAGGTGATACTCTTCAGTACGCGATTACAAACACGACGGGAGCTGCGAAAATTTACATGCAACCCGCGTCAGAAGGTACGGGTATTATCGCAGGGGGTGCCATGCGTGCAGTTTTTGAGGTTGTTGGCGTGCATAACGTATTAGCAAAATGTATTGGTACAAATAATCCAATTAATGTAGTTCGCGCGACGATTAATGGCTTGACAGGAATGCACAATGCTCACCAAATTGCTGCTAAACGTGGCTTATCCGTTGATAAAATCACTGGGTGATGAGATGAGTAATAAGTTAAGTGTAACGATGACAAAAAGTCGATTCGGACGTTTGCCTAATCATCGGGCCTGTTTAAAGGGTTTGGGTTTGCGCAAAATCAATCAAACAGTTGAAGTGCTGAATACACCCGAGAACAGAGGGATGATCAACAAGGTGGCTTATATGCTTAAAGTTGAGGAGGTTTGATGTTTTTAAATACAATTGGAGCTGCTGACGGTGCCCATAAAAAATCAAGACGGGTGGGACGCGGTATCGGGTGTACTATGGGCAAAACCTGTGGTCGTGGTCATAAAGGTCAGAAAGCGCGTAGTGGAGGTTTTCACAAAGTTGGTTTTGAAGGCGGTCAGATGCCTTTGCAACGGCGATTACCAAAGGTGGGCTTTACTTCTCACAAAGCGAAATTTTCATCTGAAGTTCGTTTAAGTGAATTAAATGCTTTAACCGTCGATGTAATCGATTTGAAGGTGTTAATTGATGCGGACATTGTTCCAATTTTCACAAAAGTTGCTCGTATTATTAAATCGGGTTCGTTAATGAAAGCTGTCACTTTGAAAGGTGTCAAAGTGACGGTAGGTGCGAAAGAATCTATTGAAGCCGCTGGTGGCAGAGTAGAGGTATAAGTGAATGCATCAAGAGCGCAAATGGCAAATAAAACAGGTGATTACTCAGAACTAAAAGCACGCTTGGTTTTCGTATTGGGGGCTTTCATCGTTTATCGCATTGGAGCGCATATTCCAGTCCCTGGAATTGATCCAAAAGCGTTAGCTGCAATGTTCGAGCAACAAAGTGGCTCCGTTCTGGATATGTTCAATATGTTTTCAGGTGGGGCACTGATGCGACTGAGTCTGTTTGCGCTAGGTATAATGCCTTACATCTCTGCTTCTATCATCATGCAGTTGATGACTGTTGTTATTCCATCGATGGAGCAAATGAAGAAGGACGGTGAACTCGGGAGACGAAAAATTTCTCAGTTTACCCGTTATGGCACAGTTGTTTTGGCGACCTTTCAAGCAATTGGTATTTCTTTAGCGTTGCAGAATCAGACGGCTGGTGGGTTGTCTGTCGTGTTGAGTCCAGGCTTGAACTTTGTTGTAATTACCACGATCACGTTGGTTACAGGGACAGTGTTCTTGATGTGGTTAGGCGAACAGGTGACAGAACGCGGTGTTGGTAATGGTATTTCGATGATCATATTCGCGGGTATTGTTTCGGGCTTGCCTAAAGCAGTTGGTAGTACGTTTGAACTAGTTCGTACTGGTGAGATGGGTAGCATTTTTATCATATTGTTATTTTTAATTTCGATTTCTGTGACTATGCTGGTCGTTTTTGTAGAACGTGGACAACGTCGTATTGTGATTAATTATCCCAAAAGGCAGCAGGGTCGTAAATTGTACGCGGGTCAGAGCAGCTTTTTACCTTTGAAGTTAAATATGGCAGGTGTTATCCCGCCAATCTTTGCATCAAGCATTATTCTTTTTCCTGCAACAATTGCGGGATGGTTTGGTCAAAGCGAAGGATTTGGTTGGTTACAAAATGTTGCAACGTTACTTTCACCCGGACAGCCGGTCTATGTTGTTTTCTATGCGTTGGCGATTGTTTTCTTTTGTTTTTTTTACACCGCTTTAGTATTTAATTCCAAGGAGACGGCTGAAAATTTGAAGAAATCAGGTGCCTTTTTGCCTGGTATTAGGCCCGGTATTCAAACAAGTGTTTACATCGATAAGGTCATGACACGATTGACGTTGATTGGTGCGTTTTACATTACATTGGTGTGTTTATTGCCCGAGTTCTTAATTGTTTATTGGAATGTTCCATTTTATTTTGGTGGGACTTCGTTGTTGATTATTGTGGTAGTTGTGATGGATTTCATTTCGCAGATGCAAACACATGTTATGTCACAACAGTATGAAGGTTTAATGAAAAAAGCTAATCTCAAAAAATGACGTGGATTAGCGATGTCTATTAATGTTAAGGATCTTGGAGATTCCTATGAAAGTTCGAGCATCTGTGAAGGTAATTTGCAGGAAATGTAAAGTTGTAAAAAGAAATGGTGTTGTCAGAGTGATTTGTGAGGATGGCAGACACAAACAACGTCAGGGGTGATTTTTGATTGCTCAATGATTGCAATATGTTATAATTACAAAGTTAACCTTAGAATATGTACTCAGGGGAGTATTAAATGGCACGTATCGCCGGGATAAATGTACCAGATCACAAACATGCTGTCATCGCGTTAACTGCGATTTATGGCATCGGTCGGCAGACTGCAAGTGAAATTTGTAGCGAAGTAGGTGTGTTACCTTCGGTAAAAATTAAAGATTTAGCTGAAGATAAATTAGAAGCTATTCGCATCGTCATTTCAAAAATGACGGTTGAAGGCGATCTTCGTCGCGAAGTTTCTATGAATATCAAACGGTTGATGGATCTTGGCTGCTATCGTGGGATAAGACATCGTAGAGGTCTGCCATTAAGAGGGCAGCGCACTAGAACGAATGCACGTACTCGTAAAGGTCCTCGCAAACCAATCAAGAAATAGTACCACTTTAAAAAGAGTCTGAACTAATGGCTAGTCAAAATCGTTCGAGAAAACGTATAAAAAAAGAAGTTGCCGATGGCATCGCGCACGTTCATGCGTCGTTTAATAACACAATCATTACCATTACCGACAGAAAAGGTAATGCGCTTTCTTGGGCTACTTCGGGTGGTTCTGGATTTCGTGGTTCGAGAAAAAGTACGCCCTTCGCGGCGCAGGTTGCTGCTGAAAAAGCCGGCTCAGTTGCACAAGAATATGGCATGAAAAATCTTGACGTGTTGATCAAAGGTCCGGGGCCAGGTCGTGAATCTGCGGTACGTTCTTTGAATAACTTGGGCTTTAAAATTAACAATATTATCGATGTGACGCCAATTCCTCATAATGGTTGTCGTCCACCTAAAAAACGACGTGTGTAGAAAAATCGGAGTATTAACATGGCAAGATATCTAGGTCCTACTTGTAAATTGAGTCGCAGAGAAGGCACTGATTTATTTTTGAAAAGCAGAGGAAAATCTCTGGAAGGCAAATGTAAATTGGATCAAAGACCAGGTCAACATGGCACAAAACGAGCGAGAAATTCTGATTATGCAACGCAGTTACGCGCTAAACAACGGTTACGCCGTATTTACGGCGTACTGGAAAAACAATTTAGAAACTACTACAAATCAGCAGATTTGAAAAAAGGCGCAACAGGTGAAAATTTATTGAATCTTTTGGAATCTAGACTGGATAACGTAGTCTATCGCATGGGATTCGCGAGTACTCGTGCTGAAGCACGCCAACTTGTCTCACATAAATCGATTCAAGTGAATAGCTCGCTTATCAATGTGCCGTCTTATCAGGTCTCACCTGGAGACGTGTTGGCAATCAGAGAAAAAGCTAAAAAACAACAGCGGATAGTCGATGCGTTATCTGTTGCCGAGCAGTATGGTTTTCCAGCATGGGTCAATGTAAATTCCAAAGAGATGGTAGGAACATTCACTAGTCTGCCAGATAGAGTCGATTTAGGTACAGACATTAACGAACAACTTGTTGTGGAACTTTACTCTAAATAATTATAGTTCCGAGGAATACAAATGCTTAGTTCTATCCCTAATTTACTTAAACCTAAGTTGGTTGAAGTTGTAAACGAATCACCAAATCACTCGAGGATCATCATAGAACCTTTAGAGCGTGGATTTGGGCATTCGTTAGGGAATGCGTTGAGGCGTGTTCTTTTATCAACTATTCCAGGTTGTGCAGTTACTTCGGTGGAGATTGACGGAGTCTTGCACGAATATACCACTGTAGAAGGCGTGCATGAGGATGTTATCGACATTTTGCTGAATTTGAAAAAATTAGCGATTGTGGTTCATGCTAAGGATGATGCCGAATTGACGCTATCGAAAAGCGGTATGGGTGCAGTTACCGCAGCAGATATTAAATTACCGTCTTTTGTTGAAATTCTAAACCCAGATTTGGTCATTGCCAATTTGACACAAGCAGGTGTGTTGAATATGAAAATAAAAATCGGGCGAGGGCGTGGTTATGAACCTGCAAGTGTTCGAAAACAGAATTCAGAAATTAATTTTCCTGTTGGTACATTACATTTAGATGCATCCTTTAGCCCTGTAGTGCGTGTTTCCTACCAAGTGGAAAGTACTCGAGTTGAACAACGTACTAATTTGGATAAGTTAATTATTGACTTGGAAACAAACGGCACTGTTGATCCCGAGCAAACGATTAAACTTGCAGCGACAATTATTCATGATCAGCTTTCTGTATTTGTCGATTTCGAGAAAGTAAGTGAGCAACCTAGAGTCGAATACTCATCACCAGACGAATCTATCGATCCTGTGCTGTTACGTCCTGTGGATGATTTAGAGTTGACGGTGCGTTCAGCAAATTGTTTGAAAGCTGAAAATATTTTTTATATCGGTGATTTGATCCAGCGTACAGAAGTTGAATTATTAAAAACACCTAATTTAGGCAGGAAGTCTTTAACAGAAATTAAAGATATCCTCGCGTTGAAAGGGTTGTCACTGGGGATGCGCCTTGAGAATTGGCCGCCTGAACATCTCGCTGAACATAATCAATCCATATCACATTAAATTTTAGGTTACGCCAACATGAGACATCGTAAATCCGGTAGACAACTTAACATGAATAGCAGCCATCGTAAGGCACTGTTCAGCAACATGGCGAATTCGCTATTTAAACATGAATTAATTAAAACCACCTTGCCTAAAGCTAAGGAACTCAGAAGTTTTGCCGAACCACTGATTACTTTGTCAAAAGAAGACAATGTTGCTAAGCGACGTTTGGCATTTGCACGTTTGCGCGATCGCGACATGGTGACTAAATTATTCAATGAATTAGGACCGCGTTATAAAAATAGAGCAGGTGGCTATTTGCGCATCATGAAATGCGGCTTTAGGGCAGGAGACAATGCACCTATGGCGTATGTAGAACTTGTAGATAGAGAAGCTTAAGTTTTTTTTAAGCCCGTGGTTAGAAAAACGCCTTTTTAACGGGCGTTTTTGTCTAATTTTTACGCTAGTCCTAACACGTCTTGCATATCAAACAACCCGCGTTCTTTAGAATTTAACCAAATCGCAGCTCTCACTGCTCCATTAGCAAAAGTCATTCGGCTTGTTGCTTTATGCGTAATTTCAAGGCGTTCTCCATCATCTGCAAACATCACGGTATGTTCGCCGACAATATCGCCAGCACGAATAGTTGAAAATCCAATCGTTTTTTGATTACGTTCTCCAGTATTTCCTTCACGACCATAAATTGCACAGTCCTTTAAATCGCGTCCTAATGTTGCAGCAACTACTTCGCCCATGCGTAAGGCTGTTCCCGACGGTGCATCGACTTTGTGACGATGATGCGCTTCAATGATTTCAATATCCGTATAATCGCCCATCACTTTTGCTGCCATTTCCAATAACTTAAGTGATAAATTCACGCCGACGCTCATATTCGGCGCAAATACAATTGGAATTTCTTTTGCTGATTCAGTAATGAGAGCCTTTAATTCATCTGAAAACCCCGTTGTACCAATGACAATCTTCTTCCCATACGCTTTACACCAGTCAAGAAGGGAATAGGCATCAGGTCGAGTGAAATCAATCATCACATCAAAATCTAATTCAGGATTTTTCATTGTATCGGCTAACAGGTCGATTACGGGAACACCTAACTTGTGAATTCCCGCTAACTCTCCAGCATCTCTACCGACTGCATCAATATTGCGGGAGTAGGCAACGGTTAAAACCGCATCTTTACTTAATGCAACTGCTTTAATTAAACACAATCCCATACGTCCCGAAGCACCAGCTATTGCTATGCGTACCATAAATTACCCCGTCAATTTATCAAAAAAGTTTTTCACACTACTAATCCACGACGATTCTTGTGGGCTGTGGTGTTTACCGTTGCTCAAAAGTGATTCGCCTAATTCTTCCACCAATGATTTTTGTTCGGTAGTTAAATTTACGGGCGTTTCAATCAGCACTTTGCAAATTAAATCGCCGACTGCTCCACCTCGAACGGGTTTTACTCCTTTGCCACGTAGACGGAATAATTTTCCAGTTTGTGTTTCGGCTGGAATTTTTAATAACACTTTACCACCCAATGTTGGTACTTCAATTTCGCCGCCTAAACACGCAGTGACAAAACTAATTGGCACTTCGCATGATAAGTTCGCTCCATCACGTTTGAAAATAGAGTGTTGTCTAACGTGAATTTCGATATATAAATCACCCGATGGTGCACCCTGTTGTCCAGCTTCACCTTCGCCAGATAAACGAATACGATCGCCAGTATCGACACCTGCAGGAATTTTTGCGGATAAAGTTTTTTCGTCTTTAACGCGCCCTTGACCATAACATTTACTACAAGGATCTTTGATTTGTTTGCCAGTACCACGACACGTTGGGCAAGTCTGTTGCACTGTAAAAAAACCTTGTTGCATCCGAACTTGTCCGTGTCCATGACACATTGAACATGTTATAGGTGTTGAACCTTTTTTCGCACCAGAACCTGAACAATCGCTGCAAGTCACTAATACTGGAATACGAATTTTTTGTTCAGTACCTGAGACGGCTTCTTCTAAAGATATTTCGAGGTTATAACGCAAATCTGAACCACGTTGACCGCCTTGTTGACCGCCACCACCGCCACGTCTGCCAAACATATCTCCGAAAATATCACTAAACGCATCGCCAAAATCGCTCGCTCCTGCGCCGCGTCCACCACCCATTGATGGATCTACACCGGCATGCCCAAATTGATCATAAGCGGCACGCTTTTTGGGGTCAGATAAAATTTCGTAAGCTTCCTTAATTTGTTTGAATTTTTCTTCCGCCGCAGCCGGATTATCTGCATTACGATCGGGATGATGTTTCATCGCTAAACTGCGATAACTTTTTTTAATTTCTGCGTCACTCGCATTGCGATCGACGTTAAGTATTTTGTAAAAATCTTCTTTAGTTGCCATAAACTCAAAATGTTGAGAAATTGAAAGAATTAGAAAGTTGAACGCCTATATTATAAGGGCAATATCCGAGAAAAAAATGGGTTACGATGCGTCAGTAGTGTTTTTAATAATGTGGTGAATACGTTTAAAGCCCAAGCCAATACTTACTAGAATAAAAGGTACAGATGCGCCTTCGACAATTTCTGGACTGACATGCCAACCCAAAGTATGCAATGTTTCCGCCATTGCACGAATCAAACTTGCAGCGTAATACGTAATGGCAACCATGGAAATCCCTTCGACCATTTGTTGCATTTGCAGTTGCATTTTTGCGCGTAAATTCATCGATGTGAGCAATCCCTGATTTTGTCGCTCGATAATAATATCAACCCGCGTGCGTAATAACTGACTGGCATTTCCGACCCGTTCTGAAAGTGAGGTGAAACGATTCGATGTAGAACGACAAGTATTTACTGCGGGTTCAAGCCGCCGTTTGATAAATTCGCCTATGGTTTGAATACCCTGAATCCGCACCTCTCGCAAATCAATTAGACGTTGCTCGACCAAATTATAATACGCATTTGCCGCCGCAAAACGTAGGTGATTACTCGAAACGTGATTTTCTATTTCAGCGGCTAACATCGTTAATTCATCAAGTAATTTCGCGTCATTTCCCGCCGATTGTGTCATTGCATTCGTAATCGTGTAAAGCTGTTGATCTGCTTTTTTTAATTCCGGATAAAGTTTTCGGGCGATTGGAAACGCGAGTAAAGCCAAAACACGATAAACCTCAATTTCAAAAAGTCGGTGCATTAACCGCGCACCTTGTTCAACACGCAAATCTCGGTTGATAATCAAAAAGCGACTAAATCCATCGACATGAATCCTAAAATCAGTGAATACACTCGCTGCCCCCCCTGTTACAGTCGAACCGACTAGCGGATTATTCGCAAAATACGGGGCGATTTTTGTTAAATCTGGATTTTCATTTGCAGATATAATCGTTGCATGCGTTGCGACGAGAATTTTGCCTGTCATTGCTGCCAGCCAATCAACGGGTACTTTTTTTAAGGCGGGTTCTGCAAACGGTTGTTCTTCCGCGCCCTGCACATAAAATGTGTAAGTGCTAAATTCACCATGTTGCTCCCACCGAATTTGAAAGGTATCAAATGTTGCGCTGAAATGATCGGTATCTGGTGTTGGTGCAACAACACCAAACCGTTCACAAAGTTGACTTAAATGCTGACGCTCTTGAATTTTTTCTTCGCTTGAACGTGATAACGCCAAATGACTAGCACGACCGGGCAAGCCTTTAATTATCGAAGAACGTGCATGAACTTCGTTGTGTAGCACAAAACGTTGTGCATGATTTTCAGGAATAGGATAAATAGTCGTCGTCACAAAAAAGGCGTGCTGGTTAATAAAAGTCAGGCAAGACGCATTATCAATGTTAGTTGATAATGCGCTAATTAAGAGAAAAACGACTACTACTTGTGAATTGCCGAGCAAATAGGACACCAGCCAGAATAGCCCATTGCCGTCATAGCCAAACCGATTAACAATAATGGGATACTTGCTGTAAATACAGATGTTAATAATGCTAACGCGCCACCGTACAAACGGTATTTTTTTTGTTTGTCGTCTAAATTTAATTCAAATTTAAACAAACGTTTATAATCAAAACTCATTTTAAAACCTTCTCTGTATAATGTTATCATCAAAAACAAGGCACACAACCGACCTCACCCGCCTTCAAACTATACACAGCTGCTAAAAATCTGCAATCAAAAATTATGGATATAACTCCGATTATCGCATCATTAAACGATGCACAATGCGCCGCAGTTACAGCTCCTTCGAAAGCCATGTTGATTTTGGCTGGTGCGGGTAGTGGTAAAACGCGAGTTTTAGTACATCGCATTGTTTGGCAAATTAAAGTCAACGAGGTGTCACCGCAAAGTATTCTTGCGGTGACGTTTACCAATAAAGCCGCGAATGAAATGCGTGGGCGAATTGAAAACTTATTAGAAAACAGTGCCTCTGAAATGTGGATTGGAACATTTCATGGTATTGCACATCGTTTGCTGCGCCGTCATGCCGAGCAAGCTGGTTTGCAAAAAAACTTTCAAATTCTCGATTCCAACGACCAGCAACGTTTAATTAAAAACTTGTTGAAAGATTTGAACATTGATGAAAAAGAATTACCTGCGAAAGAAATTCAATGGTTTATCAATGAGCAAAAAGATGCGGGTTTACGCAGCAAAGATGTGGTGGTCAGTGATGATTACAATGTCATTCGTTTTTTGCGAATTTACCGAGAATATGAAGCGTTATGTGAACGTTCCAGTGTAGTTGATTTTGCGGAATTGCTGTTGCGAGTTTATGAATTGTTACGCGACAATGAATCGCTACTCGCGCAATATCAAAACCGATTCAGTCAAATTCATGTCGATGAATTTCAAGATACGAACCACATTCAATATGCGTGGCTAACATTGCTGAGTCCTGCTAGGAATAATATGTTTATAGTTGGCGATGATGACCAATCGATTTATGGTTGGCGTGGTGCAAAAATTGAAAACATTTATAAATTTCAAGAGCATTACCCGCTGCATGAAATTATCAAATTAGAACAAAATTACCGTTCAACAGGTTCAATTCTCAAAGCAGCAAACGCCATTATTACAAATAACCAAGGACGCATGGGCAAAGTCTTGTGGACGGAAGCGTCCGATGGCGAAAAAATCGCAGTTTATGCAGCGTATGACGAAAAAGATGAGGCAAAATATGTTGTGGGACAAATTCGTCGTTGGGTTGAGGCGGGAAACAAACGTACCAATGTGGCAATTTTATACCGTTCTAACGCACAGTCACGCCAGTTTGAAGAACAATTGATGCTGACTAAAACACCGTATCGGGTTTACGGCGGATTACGTTTTTTTGATCGTGCTGAAATTAAAAACGCTCTCGCTTATTTACGTTTGTTAGCTAACTCCGATGACGACGCGGCGTTTGATCGTATTGTAAATACGCCAACACGTGGTATGGGGTCGAAAACTATTGATTTGCTACGTCAATTAGCAAATGAACAGCAGGTTTCACTGTGGACAGCAGCTCTTTTGTTATCGGACAACCAGCAGTTAAGTCCTCGTGCGAGAAATGCGTTATCTAATTTTTTAAATTTAGTGATGCAATTTGAAAGTAGAACAATGGGGCTGTCTTTGGCTGAAAAAGTTCATTTTGTCATTGAACAAAGCGGTTTGATGGCGTTTTATTCGCAAGATAAAGTCGAAAAAAGTGTGGATAAAGTTGAAAACCTAAAAGAATTAGTAAACGCGGCGGCGGCATTTAAATACAAACCCGATGAAGAAGAAAATTTGTCTGAATTAGCGGCATTTCTAAGTTACGCAGTTTTAGAATCGAGTGAATCTCAAGCAGATGAATTTGAGGATTGTGTACAGCTGATGACGTTGCATACCGCGAAAGGTTTGGAATTTCCGTTAGTATTTTTGGTGGGCGTAGAAGAAGGTTTATTTCCAGCACAACAATCAACAAGTAACGCAGGACGTTTAGAAGAAGAACGTCGTTTATGCTACGTCGGTATTACGCGAGCAATGCAAAAATTGCACATTACACATGCTGAAAAACGTTTTTTATATGGACGAGAATCTTTTCCGAGAAAATCACGATTTTTAGGAGAACTTCCAGCTGCGTTTCTCGACGAAGTTCGCCCTAAAAGTGACGTATCGTACCCAGTTACGGCGAGAAAACCTGTTGTATCTACGACAAAATTGCCGCCTGAAATTAAAATCGACAGCCGTTATCAAAAGGGGCAGCATATTGATCATGTCACGTTTGGTCGCGGGGAGATTTTAAATATCGAGGGCGAAGATGAAAAGGAAAGGGCGTTGATTAAATTTCGGGATGGTGAGCGTTGGTTGATGACCATTTATCTTTAAATGCGATAACAAAATAATACCGTTTTTCGTCGATCGTTAATGTGTTGAATGCTTTCTGGTTGCCAGTTTGGCGCGGGAAATGATGATGATACAAACAATGTTCCTGGTCGCATTTCACTTTTTATTTTTTCGCTCACTTCTGGCATTGCTAGCGGTGATAAAAATGCAAAAATTACGTCGTATTTTCCAAAGTCAGCCACGAAGAAATTACGACGTGAGGCGGCGAAATTCGATAAACGCCCTCCGCGCCACTTGCTGATTAACCACGGTAATGGCGCACGTTCCCACGCTTCAACGTTTATTTCGGGTAGTTTTTTAGCAACGGGAATCGCTACGGAACTCACGCCAGCTCCTAAATCAGCAAAAGTTTGAGCATGTTCTTGCTGCAACAAAATCATAACGGCTTGCGTGACTTCGGGTGACGATAGAAATAACGGTACATCACCGCGAATTGTTCCCCAAAAAATCAGCGTGAGCAATATGACGATAAGCAAATAAAACCATGCGGGTAGTCCTAACGTGAAAGAAATAAACACACTTGGCAAAAATAACAAATGAATTGGAATCCACCACATCGGTTGACGTAATAACAATGAGCTGCCAACGGCTAAACTACTTTGCATCAATAAAAATACAATCGGACTATGAAAAATAGGTAGCCAATGAGCAAAACCTAATGTCACCAAAAATGCGAGTGTTTGACAGGTAAGGGCGCGTAATGAAGTCATTTAATCAACGTCTTTATGAAATTCGCCTTCCAGCACGTTATCATTTTTTTGGGGTGGAATAACGAAGTAATGTTTCATGGCATAAGCGATTATTTTTTGACGTAACACAGGCAATAAACAAATCAGACCTACCACATCCGTGATAAAACCAGGCGTGAGTAATAACGCGCCACCCAGTAAAATTAAAAAACCTTCAAACAATTCATACGCCGGAACTTCTTGTCGTGCCATTGTCGTTTGAAATCGTTGCCACGTTGCCAGACCTTGTTGTTTGAGTAAAAACGAACCTAATGCCGCGCTTGCAATGATTAAAAAAATTGTCGGGAATGCTCCTAACACGTTACCAACCGCAATCAATACGTAAAGTTCTAAAAAAGAAACTACGACAATGGTGATAAAAAGAGAACGAAATATGTTCATAGTAAAAATGGGTTCAAGGTTAAGAATGTTTCGACAATATAAAGGCAAACTCACTACTTTTCTACGATAATGTCGCTTTACCCGTGATTGGCAGAAAAACAACTTATGACAACCGAATATCAGATTATTTTATGTACATTTCCACAATTCGATTTCGCCAAACAATGCTCCCATGATTTGATTGAGCAAAAATTAGCCGCATGTGTGAATATCTTGCCATTGATGACTTCGGTTTATATGTGGAAAGGTCAAATCGAAACCGCACAAGAACATTTGCTGATTATCAAAGCTCAAGCTAATCAATATGCCACGATTGAAAACTGGTTGAAAAATAAGCATCCTTACGATGTGCCAGAAATTATTGCCTTGCCGATTGTTCAAGGTTTGCCCGATTACTTAAACTGGATAAGCTCATGTCACGTCTCGTCTTGATTTTTTTTATGTTCCTTGCTTCACCAACGTTTGCCGCTGATTCGCTTGAACAATTGGTTCGTGATACGGCGGCACTAAAATTAAATTTATTTGGTGATGAATTATTAGAACCTGAGCAAGCGTTTGAATTTTCCGCCAGTGTTAAAAATGGCAACACACTCTATGTGAGCTGGGAAATTGCGCCGAATTATTATTTATATCGTGAAAAAATAAAGCTCGAATTAGTCAACAGCGAAGGGGTGAAATTGGGTGATTACATTATTCCAAATGGTTTGCCAAAACATGACGAAGCCTTTGGTGATGTTGAGGTTTTATCCGAAGATTTAAATTTTAATGTGCCATTGTGGCGCGAAGATCACGGCGCACAAACCGTTAAATTACGGGCTTATTTTCAAGGTTGTGCAGAACGTGGCGTGTGTTATCCGCCGATGACAAAAGACGTGATGTTAGAGTTGCCGGTAGCTCAACAACTTGTGCCATTTGAAACGGTTGCCGTGCAAATACAGCGAGCAAAATCATCAGCTGCGACATTATTTTTATTAGGTAGTTTGTTGATAATTACGAGTGTTTATTTCAATGTATTGGAGCCTTTACCTGAAAAAAGAACCGCTTTGCAAAAGCTCGGCAAAGGAATTGGTTTAGTGATGTTAATTTATGGCGTGTTGTTGTTAACGGGTGGAAGTTTGGGCAACGATAATGTGTGGCAGCCGTTACGTAGTTTGACGATTACATCGTCTCATTGATAAGTTAAATCGATTCAACTTTTTCAGCGACGTACGGTTGTTGACGCTGATTCACAAAATAACTGCTACCGTCGATTTTTTTAGCTGATTTTTTAGCTTCGGCGGCTAAATCGGCAACATCAACGTGTGATTGGCAATGTCTTGTTATTTCAGGTGAAACCAATCCCACGGATAAACTGGTCATCGGAAAAAAACATTTTTCGCCGATCCGATTTTCTGCCCAAATACCGCCTACTTCTATATCTTCTGGCTTGTAATAACTACGAGCGTGTTTTTCAAACATTGCCAAAATTTGCTGACAGCGTTCTAACCAATCATCACCCGTAAAAATTACAATGAAATCGTCACCACCGATATGCCCAATGTACCCACTTCCAGCTGGCACGCACACGGTTAATGTCGTCGCAACCGCTTTAATAATGCTATCGCCCACGCTATAGCCATAAATATCATTGAACGGCTTGAAATTGTCCAAAT
>JAQTOX010000154.1 GCA_028713055.1 Methylococcales bacterium
CGCCAATCCGTACCGAATTCGAATACACAATGCCGTTAATTGAAATAATGGCAACTTCGGACGTACCACCACCAATATCCAATACCATCGAACCACATGGTTCATCAACCGGTAAACCTGCACCCATTGCTGCTGACATGGGTTCTTCGATTAAATAAACCTCTCTTGCACCAGCCATTGCCGCTGATTCACGAATTGCACGGCGTTCCACTTGCGTTGAACCACATGGCACGCAAATTAAAATACGTGGACTTGGACGAAGGAATTTACTTTTGTGAACTTTTTCGATGAAAAATCGCAACATCCGCTCAGTTACAGCAAAATCAGCAATTACCCCATCTTTCAACGGACGAATCGCAGTAATGTTACTCGGCGTACGCCCTAACATTTGTTTTGCGTCGATACCCACAGCTGCAATTGTTTTTGCACCACGAATTTTATCTTCTTTAATCGCCACAACCGAAGGTTCATTGAGTACAATACCCTGCCCTGGGATATAAATTAGTGTATTGGCGGTTCCTAAATCAATGGACAAATCGTTGGAAAAAAGACCGCGAATTCTCTTGAACATTTCTAGCTGTATCCTGTGTGGCGATAATAGTGAGTTACTTTAGCAATCAAGCACATACTTGAGCAAGCTATAAAGCGTGGGTAATATGATAATACAAAATTCAAAAATTTTTCAGTGGAGTTAGCGAGAATGTTGTCAGCAACAGAAGTAAAAAAAATAGCGCATTTGGCGCAGTTGGGAATTGAAGAGCAAAATGTAGCAGCTTACGCGACTGATTTGAACGGTATTTTAACGTTAATGGGGCAAATGAGCGAATTAAACACTGAAGGTGTTAGACCGATGGCACATCCAGTGGATCAGGTGCAGCGTTTGCGTGCCGATATTGTTACTGAAACGAATCAGCGGATTTATTTTCAAACTATCGCACCACAAACCGAAGATGGCTTGTATTTAGTACCGAAAGTGATTGAGTAATTTTTTCATAATTGGTTGATTTCATTTTTATTTGTACTCTCCAACGAGAATGAATAATTAGAAAGTTTAAATTAACGTTTGACAATAATTAGATTAAAAATAATAATACCCACTCTACACCGCGCTCGTGGCTCAGCTGGATAGAGTAATCGGCTACGAACCGATTGGTCGGGAGTTCGAATCTCTCCGAGCGCACCAGATATAAAAATTTATTCCCCTGTAGCTCAGCCGGTAGAGCAAATGACTGTTAATCATTGGGTCGGCGGTTCGAATCCGTCCGGGGGAGCCAAAAATAAAAAGCTCCGTAACGATGTCACGGAGCTTTTTTATCGTCTGCGTTTAATATTTTTCTACCAAACTCGCACACTTAATACATTGCAATGAGTATGGCACTGCTTTCAAACGTTCTGAATTTATACGCTCACCGCATGTTTGACAAACGTCATAATCTCCTCGATCAATCCGCGCAATCGCCTGCTTAATTGCTGCAATTTCTATCCGTGCAGAATTTCCTAAATAATCCTGCACTTCATTATTTTCATTTTGCGTAGCTTGTTCTTCAAAATCTTGTTCTACATCCTCATCCGCATGACGAACATTTTGCGTAATCGTTGTCAGCCGTTTATCTAACTCTTCCAACATTGAAATCAAATTGTGGCGGACATCATTGTAATTCGTAGTCACTACTTCTCTCCTTTTTGTTTATATTCGCTAAAGTGACGCGATTATAACGCAATAAACATTTACCAAACGCTATTTCGCCGCCATAATCTTAGAGTGTTTTATCTTTTTAACTTTTCATTTGGAGATACTTTGATGATTGCTGTTAAGCATTGTTCATTGTTGATTTTAGGTTCAGGACCAGCGGGTTATACCGCAGCGATTTACGCTGCACGTGCTAATTTAAATCCCGTTATTCTTACGGGAATGCAACAAGGGGGGCAGTTAATTACTACAACTGAAGTTGATAATTGGCCTGGTGACACAGAAGGTGTGCAAGGTCCAGAGTTAATGACCCGAATGCAACATCATGCTGAACGCTTCAACACCGAAATTATTTTTGACCACATTAACCGTACCGATTTGTCACAACGCCCATTCAAATTAAGTGGCGATAATGGCAATTACACTTGCGACGCTCTGATTATTGCAACTGGTGCATCAGCGCAGTATTTAGGTTTAGAGTCCGAAGAAGCTTTCAAAGGACGTGGTGTTTCAGCGTGTGCCACCTGTGATGGATTTTTCTACCGTAACAAACCCGTTGCAGTCATTGGTGGAGGGAACACGGCTGTCGAAGAGGCGATATATTTGTCTAACATCGCTTCAAAAGTGACCGTGATTCATCGCCGTGATAAATTCCGTTCTGAAAAAATTCTCGCTGATAAATTGCTTGAAAAAGCCAAAAACGGCAATGTCGAAATTGAATGGTTTAGCGAGCTTGACGAAGTTTTAGGCGATGACATGGGCGTGACTGGAATTCGTATCAAAAACAAAGACGGTTCAACCAAAGAAATCGACGTACACGGCGTATTTATTGCGATTGGTCATACGCCAAATACCGAAATTTTCTCGGGACAACTCGACATGAATCACGGTTATATTAAAGTCAAAAGCGGAATTGAAGGCAATGCAACAGCCACAAGCGTTGAAGGCGTATTTGCTGCCGGTGACGTAATGGATTCTGTTTACAAACAAGCGATTACTTCCGCTGGTACAGGCTGTATGGCGGCATTGGATGCCGAAAAATTCTTAGACTTCCACAGCTAAAATGAAACTCGTTGTTCTCGATGCCAATAATCCCGCACAGCCTTTTCCACCGTTGCAAAATGCGTTACGTAAACCGAATGGTTTACTGGCAGTGGGTGGTTGTTTATCGAGTGAACGTTTGATAAATGCGTATCGACACGGCGTGTTTCCGTGGTTTAGTGGCGACGATCCGATTTTGTGGTGGTCACCTCATCCGCGCCTCGTTTTATTTCCTGAAAAATTGGTGGTTTCAAAACGTCTTGCAAAAACACTGCGTCAAAAAAAATTTGATGTCACGTTTAATCAGGCGTTCGAATCAGTCATTGCAAAATGCGCCGAATTGCGTGCCAATGCTGAAGGAACATGGATCAGCGATGATATTCAACGCGCTTATTCACAATTACATCGTGAAGGCGTTGCCCATTCATTTGAAGCGTGGCACAACGGTGAATTAGTGGGTGGTTTATACGGTGTAGCGTTAGGGAAAGTATTTTTTGGCGAGTCAATGTTTCATACGATGAACGATGCTTCAAAGGTCGCGTTTAGTCATTGCGTCCACTACTTACAAACTCAAGGTTTTCAACTGATTGATTGCCAAGTTCACAGTGAGCATTTAGTTAGTTTAGGGGCGGAAGAAATTTCACGTACTGAATTTTATAATTTACTCAAAAAATATGATCAATAAAGATGGGATTTGCCCCCGCAAATGGCGCGACAACTGCTACAATCACCGCATTCTGAAGTCCTTTTTGAGTGTTAGATTATGAGTTTTGTAGCCACCAACCAAATTTTTTCGTGGATGTTGCGATTAACTTCGCAGCAGGATTATCAATCACTCACACATGAATTTTTAAATATTCTGCAAGAAAATCCGCATATCAATGAAGCGAGTGGTTATGAAATTTATAATCACAAACGCAAAATTTCAGAAGGTGTTAGCGTTGACGAGCGGTTGATTCGTCGTTTTCCGCTGGATTTTACTAAAGAGGATGAAGTAACCGACAACGCACGCATTAGTGACATTGCACACATTGTTGGTGTTTCAACGGGGGAGGCGGACGAAAACGGCTGTTGTTCGTGGGCAATTTTGACGGTTAAAGGTGGAAATGGTCCAGATCGTTCAATGTTGATTGAAGGTAAATTGGATGTTTCGACGCTAGAAACATTGCAACATTTATGCGGTATTTATCAAAATTTAGTTGTTTTGCATGATGCAAAAGAGCGTGATGTTTTAACCACTTTGCCGAATCGTCAATCATTAGATTCGCGTTTGATGCAAGTTTGCCAATATTATTGCGACCATCCGATTGCTGACAAAACTAACAATAAGAGTTCGTGGATTGCAATTTTAGACATCGACCATTTCAAACGTGTAAATGATAATTTTGGACATTTATACGGCGATGAAGTGTTACTTATTTTTAGTCAAATTATGGGCAGAAAGTTTCGTTATAACGATTTTTTGTTTCGATTTGGCGGCGAAGAATTTGTGGTGGTATTGAATTTAGCGACACAAGAAACTGCTCTAACGGCTTTTAATCGTTTTCGTGAAGCGATTGAAGCCTATCATTTTCCAACGGTTGGCAAAGTAACCGTTAGCATTGGTATAACACACATTGATCATGCCGCCATGCCAAGTATACTTCTAGACCGAGCAGATAAAGCTCTTTACTACGCCAAAGAACACGGACGTAATCAAGTCGTGCTTTATGAGTTGACACCGGAGCTAGTCGCTAGCGAACATGACGACGATGGCGAAATTGAATTATTTTAAGGATTTTTAAATGCAAAAATTAAAATGCGCCGTGATTGGCACAGGTTATTTAGGTAAATTTCACGCCGAAAAATATGCGAATTTACCTGATTGTGAATTAGTCGCCGTCGTGGATATAAACGCTGAGACGGCTCAAACCATCGCTGAAAAACATAACGCACAAGCCTTAACCGATTACACGCCATTATTAGGAAATGTTGATGCAGTCAGCATTGTCGTGCCGACCACTTTGCATTATCAAGTGGCAAAAGATTTTTTAAATGCCGGTTCACACGTTCTAATTGAAAAACCAATTACAACAACGGTTGAACAAGCTGACGAATTGATTGCGATTGCCAAAGAAAAAAATCTGATTTTGCAAGTGGGACATTTAGAGCGTTTCAATC
>JAQTOX010000040.1 GCA_028713055.1 Methylococcales bacterium
GTATCACCTGGATTGATACCCCAATCGGTTTGATAAAAATTCTCGCCCAATAAATGCTCTAAAGCGACCAATTGACGAGCATCTACATAACTGCCTCGACTTTGTGGGGCAATCTGATCTGCGCTAGTCCAGTGGTAAATAATGTCATTGACCAAAGAACGTCGTTGTCCTTCGTCCGTTTCTGCTTGATATGCTAAAACCAATGCTTTGAGATTGCCGTTTGTATCGAGTGCCAATGTTTGCCATAAGTCACGCACTACGCCATACCCCGATAAATCAGGTGAATCGCCAGTAATGTCATCTGGCACATCTACCCATGTTTCAGCGATACTGTAAGTTTTATCAACAGCAAACCATACGTCTTCGGCAGCCGCTTGAGTGCCATCAGCACGGGTATAACTTCCTGTTTGTCGATGGGCGTTGCCTTGAGCATCAATAATATCCGAATTCAGATAAGCGGTTGCGATCGCTGTAACGCTAGCTGCTTGCAATGACGACAATTCATTAGGTTGGCTCGAACCGTCACCGTCGGCATCTATCCAAATTTGTAGATTAGCAAATGCAGCATCATCTGCATTGATTTGATTATCGCCATTACTATCCAGTGCCTTTAATGCTTCAAAACCATTGGCAGCTTTATTACCGTCGGCTAATAAAGTTTCACTGCCAAACAATTCGTTTCCATTGTCAATGCGTCCATTGTTATTGATGTCTCGTACTAACAGACCATCTGTTACGCCAACCCAGCCAGTTCGTTCAGCAAAACCATCACCAGCATGATCGAAATATGCCCATCCATTTACACCTGTGGTTTCAACACCATTGTTATTTAAATCGAGAATAATTGGGGAAGAGGTGCTTTTGGCAGTATTTACTTCTTTTTTAATGTCATCGAGCGTGTCGAGATGGATGCCTAATTTATTGTTAGTGAAATTTTGAATAGTAATCATCGACTGCTTATCATTGCTTACGACAAAAAGTTTATTACCTAAACGACTGTAAGTATTTCCATAGCCATCTTTCCATTCATGTTCTCCCGTTTTTTTTGTGCCACCGTGCAGTTCTTGATTATCAAATAAAATTTTACCAACACCGTCATTATCACTAATGGTGTCACCATTACTAACAATGTAAGTGTCGAAGCCTTTTCCGCCTTTGAGTGTATCGTTACCGTACCCACCTAAAAGATAGTCATCAGCGGTACTACCTGTTAGCGCATCATCACCTGCGCCAGCAATTAACACTACACCATTTGATTTGTATTCGTTAAGCAAGGGAGTGTCCTGCCAATTTACTTTTGAGGCAGAGAGGCTATCGTTACCATTTGTGCCATAAAGAATGGGTTTATTGTCATAGAGGAATCGGGTGGAACCGCTATTAAATAATTGTTGAGTAAATGAAAAAGCATTCCCGACAATGGTTCCCACAAGTCCAGGATTAGGTAACACGGCTGTTACCGCGGCATTAACATAATCTTCATGTGTAAACATATTTTGTAGATTTCTGGTTCCGTCAAAATAGATGTCTACTGTTCGTCCAATACCAGACGGATCGACTAGAGGCTCTAATGCAAAATTGACTAACTTTGAAAATCCCGAATCTGATTTTAGATCAAAGTTCTCTGTATTCCCATTGACACTGTAGGGAATAATACCAAAGTCCTGAATATACCGACTGCCGTCTGCATTAATGACAAACTTTGCATTACCATCAATTTGGAATGCTGTTGATTCCCATATATAGGCACGTTCCAGATAATTATCTTGTCCATCATCGTATAAAGATTGTTGAATTCCAACCCAGGCTTTGCCAATACCAAATGCTGTGAACAAGTCGTATTTTGAATAAATTCCTGGTGCCAAATTAGTTGATGCAGGAAAGGCAAGTTTAAATAGTTCGCCCTCAAGAGGTGCGAAAAATTGCTCCACAACGTCAAAGAAAGCAGGTGATGCAAAACGACCTGGACCACTTGTCATGTATTCGTTTATGTCAACATTTACTGATGTTGGTTCAGATAGAGGGTCAGAACGAATTAACGCTTCATCCTCAATATTAGCAGGCAGGTTTTTGATCCCATACAAATAAAGATTTGTTACTTCTTCAGCGGTTAGTAGACTCATAAGTGTTCTCCAAAAATGATAAAAATAACGGTTATACTAATTCCCAAATTAATTCGCCGCAGTTGCTAATACCTGGAAAAATTTCAATTTTTTTTACTTGGACTATGCCTTTGTTATCACGATATCGGGACATATACCTAATGCCTACAATTGCAGACCAACCTGTTAAACGCTCCCAGCAACTAATTGGGTTAGCTTCGTATCCTGTTGTGATATAGTTCAAGGTTACTTGACAACAATTTGGATTTAATACAAAAAACTCTTCTATATCACGATAAGGAATAGGTTCGGCGGGTAGATATTTCTCCCTTTCCCGTTTGTACTCGCTATTATTCATAGCTCTAACACGCTGAATTTCTTTGAGCGTGCTTTTTTCTTTTAACAGTATGTAGTTAATCACTAAATTAAGTTTTTCTTCATCAGACAGAAAACGATTTTGACCAAAGCAAAAACCAAAATAATTCAAACTTAAAACTACTGTCAGCAAAACCACTAAAACAAGTTTGATAAGATTATTTTTGATACATGAAATCACGTTATTTCATATCCTTGCTAAATGGATAAAATGACAGACAAATATCCAACTAACTGTGTAAGTTTTTGTAAGACTATTTACCCTTAGAGCAGAACACATACCATTTCTATTTTTGTTTGTAACAAATTGTTTTGATGTTGAAAAATTATTTTCAACATCAAAATACAGATTGTATCAGTGCAGCAGAACTGTGTGATATGACTTGAACTCAGTAAATGTTGTGTGAAATACCACGCCGTTAACTGATAAACAAACTTTTCATTTTTTGTTGATAAGGTTGGTAATCATCTTTTTTAAAAAAACCATACAAAAAATTACCAAGGGCAGCGCAACAATTACAAAATGCCAAAATTCTCACCTTGAAAATCTGTCAACAGCCCATAAATCGTTGCTGATTCATTTTTATCAAACAAAGGAAAAAACAGTGACTACAGCAACACAAAAAGAAACCTTAGGCTTTCAGACTGAAGTAAAACATTTATTGCATTTGATGATTCACTCGCTCTACAGCAACAAAGAAATTTTCTTGCGCGAGTTAATTTCAAATGCGTCTGACGCGGCGGATAAATTACGTTTTGAAGCGTTATCAAACGACAGTTTGTACGACGGCGACAGCGAGTTAAAAATTCGCATCGAATTCGATAAAGATAAACGTACCGTGACAATTATCGATAACGGTATCGGTATGACACGCGCCGAAGTGCAAGAACACATCGGCACAATTGCAAAATCTGGTACAAAACAATTCTTTGAAGCCTTAACTGGCGAACAAGCTAAAGACAGCGAGTTAATCGGACAATTTGGCGTAGGTTTCTATTCGGCATTTATTATTGCTGACAAAGTGACGTTGACCACGCGCAAAGCGGGTTCAACGGAAGCGACACGTTGGGAATCGGCAGGTGAGGGCGATTACACAATTGAATCAGTCGAGAAATCTACACGCGGCACAGAAATCGTGTTGCATTTGAAAGAAGGCGAAGACGAATTTTTAGACGGTTGGAAATTACGTTCAATCGTTCGCAAATTCTCTGACCACATTTCGTTGCCGATTGTGATGGATAAAGATGTTCAGCCTTCGTTTGGTGATGAAGAAGATGAAGAATTGGCAAAAACCGTTCCTGAAATCGTCGAAGAAACTATTAACAGTGCGGCAGCTTTGTGGACAAAAGCACGTCATGAAATTTCTGACGAAGATTACAGTCAATTTTATAAACACGTCGCCCACGATTTCCAAGATCCTTTAACGCACGTTCACAGCAAAGTCGAAGGCACAAACGAATATACATTATTGTTGTACGTTCCAAGCCGTGCGCCATTTGATATGTGGGACAAAGACGCAAAACATGGCGTGAAATTATACGTCCGCAAAGTCTTCATCATGGACGATGCTGAACAATTGATGCCGCGCTATTTACGTTTTATTCGCGGGATTATTGATTCAAATTCGTTGCCGCTCAACGTGTCACGCGAAATTTTGCAACAAGGCAAACAAATCAACACCATCAAATCAGGCGCAGTTAAAAAAGTGTTGGGTATGTTGGAAAGTTTGGCAAAAGATGAGCCTGAAAAATATGCCACTTTCTGGTCACAATTTGGCGTGGTGTTGAAAGAAGCTCCGATTGAAGACAATGCGAACAAAGAACGTGTGGCGAAATTATTCCGTTTTGCGTCAACACATAACGATTCGGATAAACAAGACGTTTCGTTGGAAGATTACGTCAGCCGTATGAAAGAAGGACAAGACAAAATTTATTACGTCACGTCTGAAAGTTTCGCGGCGGCAAAAAATAGTCCGCATTTAGAAATTTTCCGCAAAAAAGGCATTGAAGTTTTATTGCTTTCTGACCGTATCGACGAATGGTTGGTGTCGCATTTGGACGAATTCGACGGCAAACATATTCAATCGGTTGCTAAAGGTGATTTGAATTTAGGTGAAGAAGAAACCGAAGAAGCCAAAGCCGCGCAAGAAGAAGTGAATAAAGACTTTGAATCTGTTTTGACACAAATTAAAACGGTATTAGGCGACAAAGTCAGCGACGTACGTTTAAGTCATCGTTTAACTGAATCACCTGCATGTTTAGTCGCTGATGTTTACGGCATGAGTTTACACATGGAACGGATGATGAAAGATGCGGGACAAGCTCTCGGCGGTTTTGGTGGTGGTAAAAAACCAATTTTCGAAATCAATCCAGACCACGCACTGGTTCAACGCATGAAAGTTGAACAAGATGACACCCGTTTTGCAGATTTAACACAGATTTTGTTTGACCAAGCGATTTTGAGCGAAGGCGGACATTTAGACGACCCAGCGGCGTTTGTCCATAAGTTGAATGGGTTGTTGCAAGGCTTGTTGAAATAATTTCAACGCTAATTCGGAAATAGAAAAAAGGCTGGAGAAATCTGGTCTTTTTTATTTTAAAAAAAAACAGGGGAAGTAAAAATGGCTATAAATAAACAAGAAATAGAAAAATACTTTTCAGTTGGTGATATTGTTGCAACTGGAGGAGGTCGTACACAATTTGAAATAATGGAACTTTCTCAAAAAATCAAAATACGACCAACAGAAGGTGAAAAAAAGACTCCCTCTAGTTTTACATATGAAAAGTTGGTAGTTGTAATCGAAAACATTGAAGAAATTGACCCTAAAAATATACAAACGTCAGTTGGTAAGGTTTTAGAGCAGAATAATTTAGTTGATACAACTAATGAATCTTATCTTTATGGCATGGCAAAAGAATACCTAAACAGAAAAAACTCAAATTTATGTTCATCGTCACACATTCAAACAGAATTTGAACGCGCGGTTGAGAAGGCAAAACAATCCAGTTCTGATGAACGACAAGAAAGATTGAAAAATTCCTCAAAGAAACCTGAGAAAATAACTACAACATCTATTTCGTTTAAAAGAAATTCTGATGTTGTTGCCGAAATTCTTGAAAGGGCAAACGGTATTTGTGAAGAATGTAAAAATCCTGCGCCATTTATAAGAAAGTCAGATAACACACCTTATTTGGAAGTTCACCACAAAATACGATTAGCTGACAATGGTGATGACACCGTAGAAAATGCCATTGCGTTATGTCCTAATTGTCATAGAAAATCTCATTTTGGTTGAATTGAAAAAAGCCCAGCAATCGTAAAACTGTTGGGCTTTTTTTATCGTAGCGATTAAAACCTCTCCAACGTAATGGTAAAACTCGAATTATCGTCACTCAAATAGATTTCGCCTTCTTGAATGTTGCATTGTAATTGCATAGAACGTTTCACCATCGATTCCACGCCTTCCGCGTTAATATGAAAAACGTTGAGATTGTCAAAGCGGTCTAATTTTCCACGTTGCTGTTCCCACCAAATTTTTGCCTTACGTTCGTGATATGTGTAAATAATCACTTGTGCAGCACGTCCACAGGCTTTACGAATGCGTTTATCGTCGGGTTGTCCCAAATCAATCCACAGTTCAATATCATCAGTGAGGGATTTTTGCCAAAGTTCGGGTTCGTCGTTATCGTTCAAACCTTTAGTAAAACAAAGTTGTTCACTCGCATTCACCATAAATGCAATCAATCGCACCATAAAACGGAAGTCTGTTTCAGAAGGATGTTGTGCCACCGTTAATTCATGGAGTTGATAATAATGCTGGTCGATATTTGCAATGTTAAGAGAGACTTTGTTAATTGTTGAGCTAATAGCCATAAGTAGGAATTGAATGATATTTGAAAAAAGAAAAGGCTAGTGAAAACCAGCCTTTTGGGATTGTTTAACTACGTCCGTAACGTCAGATTTTTCAAAATCGCCAACGATGGCGCGGCTTGATTCATCGTATAAAAATGCAAACTAGGTGCGCCGCCATCGAGCAATTGCTGGCACAACCGGCTAACAACGTCCAAACCAAATTCCTGTATCGCTTCACGATTATCACCGAAACTTTCCAACCGTTTGCGTAACCAACGTGGAATATCCGCGCCACACATTTCTGAAAATCGAAACAATTGTGAATACTGTGTAATTGGCATAATGCCCGCCACAATTGGAATTGTAATGCCACCTTTTTCACATTGTTCAACAAAATGAAAATACGCCTCGGCGTTGTAAAAATACTGCGTTACAGCAGCATTTGCACCGGCATCGACTTTGCGTTTGAAATTTTTAAAATCTTCGGCACCATTCGCGGCTTGTGGATGAACTTCGGGATACGCCGCAACGTGAATATCGAAATAATCGCCAGTTTCTGCACGGATAAAATCCACTAATTCATTCGCATAACGAAATTCACCTGCCGACATCGTGCCTGACGGTAAATCGCCACGCAACGCGACAATTTTAGAAATTCCGTGCTGTTTGTAATCGTTCAATATCGAACGGATATTTTCTTTCGTCGAAGCCACACACGATAAATGTGGTGCAGCCGCAATACCATGTTTTTGAATATCAATAACTGTTTCAAAAGTTTTATCGCGCGTTGAACCACCGGCACCAAATGTCACTGAAAAAAATTCAGGATTTAGCAGCGCGAGTTGTTGTTGTACGTTTTGTAAATGAATTGCGCCTTCGGGTGTTTTGGGTGGATAAAATTCAAAGCTAA
Source organism: Methylococcales bacterium (assembly GCA_028713055.1). GTDB lineage: Bacteria > Pseudomonadota > Gammaproteobacteria > Methylococcales > Methylomonadaceae > UBA10906. Next base: position 7,238 of record JAQTOX010000040.1, read on the forward strand.
ATTGTGGGGCGGACATAAGAAAACCTTAAAAAATTGAAATAAAATGAAAGAGGCGACTTTAGCGTATTAAAACTAAATCTCAAACAAAACTCCTCCCTCTCTTACTTTTCGTATGACTTGGCAAATCAGACAACAAAAGTAGATTCAAACTTTCCTTTGTTACGCAATAACAAGATAAAACAAGGAAAATTCCTAATTTTGCGCCACTCAGTTAGTAAGGAATGTCACCGTTAAAATCCGGTTCAACTTCGGAAGCAGGTGGAGTATTGAATTCCCGAACTTTTTGCATATCGACGATTTTTTGTGAAAGGACGCGCTCTTTTTCGATTTCCAGATTGGAAATTTTTCCTTTCCAACCGTAATCGGAATTAAGTTTGTAAGCCGTTGTCGTGCCTTCTTTGACTTTGAGAATGATACCTTTAGAAACCAGTAATTTCATAGCTTTACTAACGTCTGGTTGGTGCATGTCCAACCGAGTGGCAATTTCTTTTTGCTTAGTTGTAATGTAGTTCTCAAACTCTAGTTCTGATAATAAAATCATCCAGACCCGTAACGTTTGCCCTGTAATTTCTTTATCTTCCGCAATTGTCGCTAATGAATCTTGAAGCATCAGAATAGATTTTCGTGCAACATCGATTGTTGAATATGAGAAATCAACCACTTTGCTAAACCATTCGCCACTTAATCGATAGGCTTTATTCGCATCATGTAATTGTTTTTCAATCTCACGAGAATTTTCCATAAAATCAGAAATCATCACAGAAATAATCCCATTTGGAATAGCAGTTTTAAGCTGATTTACTCTTTGCTTAATGTTTCCTGTTATTCCTATTTTTTTATTTCCACGTCCATCTTCGACGATATAAATTAGTTTCATTTTTATTTCTCACGAATATCAAGGTTTTCAAAAGAATTTCGTATCTGGAATTTAAGCTCACAATTATAGATTTAGCGTATTAAAACTAAATCTCAAACAAAATATCTAACACTTCCGAAAGCGTCGAAACTGCGTGAATTTCTAAACCTGCAATCGGTTTTTTGGGCGCATTTGCTTTGGGAATCACGGCTTTTTTAAACCCGTGTTTTGCAGCGTCGTTCAAACGTGCATGACCATTGGCGACTGGACGAATTTCACCATTCAAACCTAATTCACCGAAGAAAAACGCATCTTGCGAAACGACTTTATTTCGCAAACTCGATACAATGCTGGCGACAATCGCTAAATCTGAACTGGTTTCTGTGACACGAATTCCACCGACCACGTTGGCGTAAATTTCATCACTCGCCGTGGCAATACCGCCGTGACGTGTCAAAACAGCGAGCAACATCGCCAATCGATTTTGATCTAAACCAACGGCTAAACGGCGAGGATTTCCATATTGACAGTCGGTGACGAGTGCTTGAATTTCAACTAATAATGGACGAGTGCCTTCCCAAAGTACCGTAACGACGCTGCCAGCCGACGGTTTTTCAGCGCGATTTAAAAACATAGCGGACGGATTTTTAACCTCTTTCAATCCTGTGTTGTCCATCGCAAAAAAACCGAGTTCGCCCACGCTACCAAACCGATTTTTGTCGGCACGTAACACACGATAACGCGCATCATCCGTCGAAGACAACATCACTTGCGTATCGACAATGTGACTCAACGTCATAGGTCCTGCGAGCGAATGATCTTTTGTAACGTGACCTACCATGAAAATCGATACGTTATGCTGCTTTGCATATTGTGTTAAATAGCTCGCTGATTCACGTACCTGTGACACTGAACCCGAAGCTGACTCAGAAGTTTGCGTGTGCATCACTTGAATCGAATCAATCACCAAAATTTGCGGGTGAATGTCGTCCAATACGTCGCAAATACGTTGCACCGACGTTTCAGCGAGCATCAAAATGTTTTCGGCAGGAAGTTTTAACCGATTCGCTCGTTCGGCGATTTGTTGCAACGATTCCTCGCCCGAAACATACAAAACTGAAATATCACGCGCCGCAATGTTGGCAATCGTTTGAAGTAATAATGTACTTTTACCCGCGCCAGGTGCGCCACCAATTAACACGACACTTCCACAAACAATCCCGCCACCAAGTACGCGATCAAATTCTGAAATGCCACTTGAAATCCGTTCAAATTGCGATAAATTCACGTCCGACAGACGTTTTACTTCGGAGCGTGTTCCTGTATAACCGCTAAGACTAGGGCGTTTTTCAGTGGTAGGAGCTAAACGAATTTCTTTAATCGTGTTCCATTCGCCGCAACTGGTACATTGCCCATTCCAACGCAGATAATCTGCACCGCATTGGTCGCAGACAAAAGCAGTTTTAATTTTTTTACTCATGAGGTTCTCGTTTTGGTAAAGGAATAGCGGAATTTTACGCGCTCTTAGCAATCTTGCCGCTTTTCGTGTCATCATTTTTCTAAGGAGAAAGTTTTGAACATATCAATCAGATGGTTAATTTCCAGCGTTCTATTCGCGTTAATGCTTAACGTAAGTGTAGCGGATTCGACGGTTATTCAATCCGCACCAATGAATCAAACCGTCGATATAGAAGCATTCGTGCGTTCAAATTGTCCGCATTGTGCAGCGGCGGAAGTTTTTTTAAGTACGCTGCAACAAGAACAACCCAGTTTGCGAATCGTTATTCACAATATCACCCAAGAACAATCCGCTCTGGAGCGATTAAAATCAATCGCACAACAACAAGGAATACGGGCGATTCGTGTGCCTGCAATTCAAGTCAACGGGCAATTAGTTATTGGTTATTCCGATGCAACCACGACGGGAAAATTGATTCGTAATCTTTTGGCTCAGAAATCTGTGTCGTCCACAGCATCGCAAACAGACGCTGGAAGCTGTGAAATCCAAGACTCGTTGTCGTGTGAAATGCCGCCAAATTCAATGACAGCAACTGGTTTTGAATCTTTTGAATTAGATTTTTGGGGACAGAAAATCACGCTTACCGAAATAGGTTTACCGCTATTTACGTTGGCGATGGGATTGCTCGATGGTTTTAATCCTTGCTCGATGTGGGTTTTGATTTTGATGATTTCGTTACTTGCCCCCATGAATAATCGTGGGCGAATGTTGGCGATTGCAGGTACTTTCGTTGCCGTCGAAGGCATAGCTTATTTTATTTTTATGGCGGCGTGGCTTAATTTGTTTTTGTGGATTGGCTTGTCACGGACTTCTGAAATCATTATTGCGCTCATTGCGTTACTTGCTGGTGCGATTAACCTCAAAGATTTTTGGTTTTTTGGTTGGGGAGCATCGTTGTCTATTCCTAATTCAGCGAAACCAGGAATTTATGCGCGCATTCGTCGTATTTTGACGGCTCAAAATTTAACTGGTGCGATTATCGGCGCAATAGTTTTAGCGATTTTGGTGCAGATGGTGGAATTCATGTGTACGTCAGGTTTTCCCGCACTTTACACACGGATTTTGACGCTACAACATCTCGGCAATGTTGAGTATTACAGTTATTTACTGCTTTACAATGTAGCGTATATGTTCGATGACTTTATTATTTTAGGTGTCGGTGTAATTACGCTTAGTCAACGACGGTTGCAAGAAAAGGAAGGTCGATGGCTGAAACTTATTAGCGGTTTAGTCATGGTGGGGTTGGGTGGTTATTTATTGTTGCAAAGTAGTTAAAACACTCACGCCGCTAACAAAATAAGAAGGAGTGTATCCTAAATTGATGCACTCCAACTGACGCTAAACAATCAATTTTGAATTTTGGAGATGAATCAAGTAATTACAGTGGGTGTTGTTCGACCGGTAAGCTGTTTAACTTTGCAGAATTGTTCAGCCAGTTCAATCAATTCAGCTAATGCGATTTGCGGGTCTTGATTGTGTTTTGTAGCATCAGGTTCGAAACGTTCGATGTAAATGCGTAACGTCGCACCAACAGTGCCTGTTCCCGACAAACGAAACACAATCCGTGAGCCATTTTCAAAGCCAATTCTAAACCCTTGATTTGCGCTGGTACTGCCGTCGATTGAATCGTGATAACAAAATTCGTCCGCATATTTCACAACGTAATCACCAAAAATTTGTCCTACCAACGTCGTAATTTGTTCACGCAAACTTGCCATAATTCCGTTGGCAATTTCACTTTCAACGGCTTCATAATCATGGCGACTGTAAATATCGCGCCCAAATTTTTGCCAATGTTCATGCACAATTTCAGCGACCGATTGACGACGACGTGCAATTAAATTTAACCAAAATAACACCGCCCAAAGTCCATCTTTTTCACGAACGTGTTGTGAACCGGTGCCAAAACTTTCTTCACCGCAAAGCGTGATTTTGTCGGCATCAAGTAAATTACCAAAAAATTTCCAACCTGTCGGCGTTTCATAGCACGGAATGTTGTAACGCGCGGCAACTCTATCAACGGCTTGACTGGTGGGCATCGAACGCGCCACACCTTTTAAACCCGCAGAATAAGCAGGAATCAGGGTTGCGTTTGCTGCCAAAATTGCCAAACTATCGCTTGGTGTAACAAAAATACCTTTGCCCATAATCATATTGCGGTCGCCATCGCCGTCTGAAGCCGCACCAAACGTAGGTGCATTTTCGCTAAACATCAAATTAGCCAGTTCGTGAGCATGAATTAAATTTGGATCGGGATGATGTCCACCGAAATCTTCGAGTGGTATACCATTTCTCACTGAATCTTCGGATGCACCTAGCAAATCAATTAAAATTCGTTTCGCATAAGATCCCGTTACTGCACTCATTGCGTCGAATGACAGCGTAATAAAACCGTTTTGAATGCTTTGTTTGAGCAAATTGAAGTCAAAAATCGATTGCATCAATTCGGCGTAATCGTTAACTGAATCAATGATAGTGATTTTCAAACCATCAATGTCTTGTGAACCCACTGCATCTAAATTTACGTCAGGCAAATCGGCGATTTTGTAGCTTTCGAGAACTTTGCTACGTTCAAAAAACGCCAAAGTGTCTTTTTCGGGTGCGGGTCCGCCATTATTGACGTTGTATTTGATGCCAAAATCTTCATTTTCACCTGCTGGATTGTGACTGGCAGACAAAATTAAGCCGCCAAATGCGCCGTATTTGCGAATAATGTGTGACGCAGCAGGTGTGGAAAGCAAACCATTTTGTCCAATAATTAATTCACCAAAACCATTTGCCGCCGCGATTTTGATAATAATTTGAATCGCTTCACGATTGAAATACCGCCCATCACCGCCAATAACAAGCGATTTACCCTGAAAATCAGGCAACACATCAAAAATAGATTGCACAAAATTTTCCAAATAACCTCGCTGTTTAAAGACTTTTACTTTCTTGCGTAGTCCCGATGTACCAGGATTTTGATCATGATAAGTTTGAGTAAGTATCGTTTTTATGTGCATAATAATCCTCAGAAATAATTAAAATGTTAGGTGTTTGATTACACCAGAACATATCTTTAGTGTAGGAGAAATATGTTACGCGCTTATTTATTGTTATGTTTTAGTTTATTCGCCGTTCCGGTTATCGCGGCGACTGAGATTCATCCGAATGAAGTTTGGTTATTAGTTGATACAAAAGCCAAAAAAATCGAAGTTAAAAAAGGTGAGCAAACTGTTGAAACGCTTGACCACGTCGCTATTGGACGGGGCGGTGCTGGTTTTAAAAGCCATCGTGGCGATAACATCACACCGCACGGTGAGTATCATATCGGTTGGATTGGTGACAAAAGTATGTTTAAACGTTTTTTTGGGCTGACATATCCGTCGGTTCAAGATGCCGAAAATGCACTTGAAAAAGGAATTATCAACGAAGGTCAATACAAACGAATTGTTCGAGCTCAAGAATTAGGTCAAATTCCACCACAAGATACTCCGTTGGGTGGTCAAATTGGCATTCACGGCTTAGGTAGTGCGGATGCACGAGTACATGAAGTATTTGATTGGACACACGGTTGCATTGCGTTGACAAACTCGCAAATCGATCATTTAAGCCAGTTAGTGGATACTGGCACATTAGTTAAAATAAAATAAAACTGGAAAATGTAGCGATGGGTAGTTAAAATTGCGCCTAGCTATAGTATCTTTTGTAGTAAAAGTTCTCGTTAAGTTCTCATTTTAAAAAGGAAAATCTCATGAAAAAATTCGTTAAATTAGCAATGGTTGCTTTAGTTGCAAGCGTAGTTGTTGGTTGTGCAAGCACAGATGATATTACACATTTACAATCACAAATTGACACATTGAAAACTTCAGTTGCACAAGCATCAGCCGATGCTAACAGCGCACAAAGCGCAGCTGCTGATGCAGCTTCACGTGCTGCTGCTGCTGAATCAGCTGCAAACCGTGCTGCTCAATATGCACAAGATACAAATAGCAAATTGGACAGTATGTTCAAAAAATCAATGATGAAATAATTTTCATTCGTTGGATGCTGGTAAAAACCCTGTGAGTTTCACTCACAGGGTTTTTTTTTGCCTACTGTTTTTCAAAATTATTTTTTATGATGCGTTTAATTCGAGGTCTTTCTCATTCTCCTCACTTTTCGAAAGGTTGTGTTTTAACAATTGGTAATTTCGACGGTGTGCATTTAGGGCATCGTGCGGTAATTGAAACATTAGCGATACGTGGGCGAGAACATAGCTTGCCTACGGCGGTTATGTTGTTTGAACCACAACCGCTAGAATATTTTTTAGCTGACAATGCGCCACCACGCCTGATGCGTTTACGAGAAAAAATGCTTGCGTTAAATCCACTACCTATCGATAACGTAGTTATCGTACGTTTCAATCGCACCTTAGCCAATTACGAACCCGAACAATTTGTTGAACAAATTTTGGTGTCGAAATTAAACGTCAAACATTTAGTGATTGGCGACGATTTTCATTTTGGCAAAGCTCGACGTGGTAATTTTAAATTATTACAAGAATTCGGAAAGTTGCTTGACTTTACTGTCGAAAAATCTGAATCGTATGAATTATCTAAATTGCGGGTGAGTAGTACACTTATTCGCGATGCGTTAAACGCTGATGATTTGGAACAAGCACGACAACTTTTAGGACAAGATTATTCAATTTGTGGGCGTGTCGCGCAAGGCGATAAACTTGGTCGGACGCTTGGTTTTCCGACTGCGAATATCAAACTGTTGCGTCGAAATACACCTATACGCGGTGTATTCGCTGTGACGATGACAGGAATTGATAATCAGGAATTTCAAGGTGTTGCAAATGTCGGTATACGTCCAACCATTGATGGTAATCATAAGGTCATTTTAGAAACACATCTATTTGATTTCAATCAAGATATTTACGGGCGTTATGTTAGTGTGCAGTTTAAACATAAGTTACGCCACGAAACGCGCTTTAATTCACTCGAACAATTGCAAACGCAGATTCGTCATGATGTAGCTGCGGCGAAAGAATTTTTTGCTACTGAAACGTGTTAAAATTTCGCCTCCTCAATCTCACAAAAAGGTAAAAATGAAAGCGCAAATTGGTTTAATTGGTTTAGCAGTAATGGGGCAAAATTTAGTCTTGAACATGAATGATCATGGTTTCAAAGTGTCGGTATTTAATCGTACTACGAGCGTTGTTGACGAATTTTTGAACGATGCCGCAAAAGGCACAAATGTTATAGGCACACATTCGTTAGAAGAATTTGTAGAAAGTTTACAAACTCCACGTATCGTAATGTTGATGGTGAAAGCAGGGGACGTGGTTGATCAATATATCGATAAATTGATCCCGTTATTATCTAAAGGCGACATTATTGTTGACGGTGGTAATTCACTTTTCACGGACACTAATCGCCGGACTGCCGCGTTAAGTGAACAGGGATTAAACTTTATTGGCACGGGCGTTTCTGGTGGTGAAGAAGGTGCGAGAAATGGACCTTCGATTATGCCAGGTGGAAATCCAGAGGCATGGGCAACAGTAAAACCAATTTTTCAAGCAATTAGCGCACAAGTTGACGGCGAACCGTGTTGCAATTGGGTAGGTGATAAAGGCGCAGGGCATTATGTGAAGATGGTACATAACGGCATCGAATATGGCGATATGCAGTTAATTTGTGAAGCGTATCAACTTTTATCAGAAGGGTTAGGTTTAAACGCTGACGAATTACATGCCGTTTTCGACAAATGGAACCAAGGGGAGCTGGGGTCATATTTGATTGAAATCACAACGGGGATTTTTGCCCACAAAGACAGCGATGGTTCGCCGTTAGTTGAAAAGATATTGGATACGGCAGGACAAAAAGGTACCGGCAAGTGGACGGGCATTAACGCACTAGATTTAGGTATTCCATTAACGTTAATCGGTGAAGCGGTTTTTGCACGTTGTTTATCGGCACAAAAAGATGAACGTGTTCGGGCAGCAGAAAGATTACCAAAACAACACGTCGTTTTTAGTGGCGACAAAGCTGCGATGATTAACGCGATTGGCGATGCGTTATATGCGTCGAAATTGATCTCTTACGCGCAAGGTTTTCGTTTAATGCGTGAAGCATCAAAAGAATATAATTTCGAGCTAAATTACGGCGATATTGCGTTGATGTGGCGGGGTGGTTGTATTATTCGTAGTCAATTTTTAAACAACATCAAACAGGCTTATAACAAAACGTCCGATTTAGAAAATTTGTTGTTGGATGATTTCTTTGTTGCTGCAATGCAAAAAGCTGATGCTGGTTGGCGTAAAGCTGTAGTTTTAGGCATTGAGCTAGCGATTCCAACACCGACTTTCTCATCAGCATTGGCGTATTTTGATGGTTATCGTTCAGCAAAATTACCTGCGAATTTATTGCAAGCTCAACGCGATTATTTTGGCGCACACACTTATGAACGTATTGATCAACCACGTGGTAAATTCTTCCATACCGATTGGACAGGGCAAGGCGGTAACGTTTCTGCTACAACTTATACGGTTTAATTTATAGCTAAAAATAGAAAACGACTGTCACGTATTGAATTGTGGCAGTCGTTTTTTTTGACAATTTTGCATCAAAAATTTAAAAAAATTAAAAATTTTTCTTTTAAGATATTTTTTAGTCTTGTTGTAATCTTGTTTTATACTTGTTTTAGGAGAAGAATTTGCTATATTTTTCAATATGTTGCAAAGGCATTAACCTACAAATTCTTTGCATTAACCTACAAATTCTTTGCATTAACCTACAAATTCTTTGCATTAACCTACAAATTCTTTGCTAAAACGGCATTTATATACCTACAAATTCTTTGCTTTTAACTACTATAATTTTTGCAGTAGTTAAGTTAGTATGAAGCACGTAAATTTCAACAAAATTCCTCATAAATTATGAATCATCAAAATTTAACTATTTGCAAAGCAAACAAAATTATTGAAGCAGGTTATAAACTCAGTTTGAATGAACAGCGTGTTGTTTTAGCTTGTATCGGACAAGTAAACTCAATGGAAGAATTGCTGAAAACCGATGAATTTGAATTATCAGCCAAAAAATTTGCTAAATTATTTTCCGTTTCAGATGAAAATGCCTATCAAGCATTGATCGATGTTACAAAGTCTTTATTTAATCGTTATGTGATAGTAGAAAATCCTTATCCAGAACGTCCTAAAGTTAAGCGATTAGAACTCCGTTGGATTAGTTCGATTAAACATTTACCTGATGATGGCAAGGTCATTGTGCGTTTTTCACAAGATATATTGCCTTACCTAAGTGAATTAAAGGGTAGTTTTACTCGGTATAAACTGGAACATGTTGGTAAAATGACTTGTGTTTATGCAATTCGGTTGTACGAATTACTCATGCAATGGCAAAGTACCGGAAAAAGAGAAGTTGAGCTTGACTGGTTAAAAAAACAACTTCAACTCGATGAAAGTTATGAGCGCATGGATAATTTTAAAGCTCGCGTCATTGACCCTGCTGTCATCGACATTAACACTAATTCGAACTACAACGTTTCATGGACGCAACGTAAAACGGGGCGACGTGTTAGTCATTTAACGTTTGAATTCAGCGAAAAATTGCCGCTTGTTTTAGAAAAACCAAAAAAGAAAACGAAAATAGCTCGAAAAACCGAAAATGTGAAAATTGATAACCTCGATTATTTTGCCGATATTCACAAAAAGTTTGGTAATGCGGTGACAGCAGCAATTCCAGTAGAAATTGTAGAACAGTTAAAACTACAAGAACGTTGGTGATTTCTTAATATTGAACAATTAATGCGGGTTGTTATAACCGCGCTATAATTTGCTCGTCGTAAATCCCTTTTATCTTTTGGAGTCACACGCATGACAGCTGAATCTTGTACTTATGTGATTTTTGGTGCGACGGGGAATTTGTCGCGCATTAAACTGATGCCTGCATTGTACCATTTGGATGTTGCAAATAAATTACCCGATGGCACGAAAATTATCGCTATTGGTCGACGTGAATGGAATCAAGAGAAATGGCTCTCCGAAGTCAAAGAAATGATTCAACTCAAAATTAAAGAAACTTTTGACGAAGAAGTATTTAAACGTTTTGCAGAGCGGCTACATTACCACTTTGGCGATTTACAACAGCCAGAATGTTATAGCAACTTAGCGATAACGCTTAATCAACCGCAATTTCCTAAAAATACGGCTTTTTATTTATCGATTAGTCCGTCAGACTTTGGTTTGGTAATGGAACAATTGAGTAATAACCAATTGTTCAACGAACAGTATGGCTGGCGGCGCGTGGTGATTGAAAAACCGTTCGGTTATGATTTGGATAGCGCACAAGCTCTGCAAAAACGTATCAGTCATTATTTAACCGAAAACCAGATTTATCGAATCGATCATTACTTAGGAAAAGGAACGGTGCAGAATGTATTGGTGTTTCGGTTTGCTAACGTGATGCTCGAACCGCTTTGGAATCGAAATTATATTGACCACATTCAAATCACGCATTCGGAAAGCATTGGTATTGAAGAACGGGGTGATTATTACAATGGATCAGGTGCAATGCGTGACATGTTGCAAAGCCATTTATTGCAATTATTAACGCTCGTCACAATGGAACCGCCTGTTTCAATGGAAGCCGATTCGTTGCGTGACGAAAAAGTGAAAGTTTTAAAATCGATTCGTCCTATTTCTAAAGAGGCTGTTCATGCTCATGCTTATCGCGCTCAATATGCGAGTGGTATGGTTAATGGCGAAAAACTTAAAGGTTATTTAGAGGAATCGCATATTCCCGCTGACAGTATTACGGAAACGTATGCGTCAATGAAATTGTATGTTGATAATTGGCGGTGGCGCGGCGTTCCCATGTATCTGCGCACTGGCAAACGTATGAAAAAAGCACAATCGGTGATTTCGATTTGTTTTCGTCATCCGCCGCTACATTTTTTCCGTGATACCGAAATTCATTGTATGAATCAAAACTGGGTACTTTTAGGGATTCAACCCGAAGAGTGTATTCGCATTGAAATGACGGTAAAAGAACCCGGTTTAGAAATGCGAACTCGTACCAGTTCATTGGATGCGAGTTTTCGGAATTCGGACGAAAAAGCGATTGATGCTTACGAAGACCTATTGTTAGATGTATTAAGAGGCGATCGGTCACTATTTTTACGTTTTGACGAAGTGGAATATGCGTGGAAAATTGTCGATCCGATTTTGCAAACATGGGCAAGCGAACGTGATTATGTGGCGGCGTATCCTGCGGGTTCGTGGGGACCTGAAGACAGCCGATTATTTGATAAGGAAAGTCAAAAATGGCGCACGTCCTTAACGCCGGAATGTATAAATGCAAAGTAAGATTCAATGGCATCAATTTGAAACCGTAGACCAAATTACACAAACCGTTTGCGAACGTATTTTAGAATTAGCCAAAGAAGCCATTGCAGCGCATGGGAAATTTAAATTTGTGTTGGCTGGCGGTAAAACACCTGAAAAATTGTATCGCCTGTTAGCAAAACAAGATGCAGATTGGTCGAAATGGTTTATTTATCATGGTGACGAACGCTGTTTGCCGGTGAATCATCTCAACAGAAATAGTGTGATGGTGGCGAATGCTTTTTTGAGTTCGGTCACGATTCCTAAAAATCAAATTTTCGATATACCGACTGAATTAGGTGTCGAAGAAAGTGCGGCAACGTATCGTTCGATTGTGGAAGCGGCAATGCCATTTGATTTGGTTTTGCTGGGAATGGGGGACGACGGACACACGGCAAGTTTATTTCCGAGTCACATTCATGATGAAAATGCGCTTGTGCATTCAATCTATAATTCACCCAAACCACCGGCAGAACGCGTTACCCTGAGCGCGAAGGCATTGAGTAATACGCAAAATTTGTTTTTCTTAATTGAAGGCAAAAATAAACGCGAGGCATTGAAAAAATGGCGTGCAGGCGAAGATTTGCCAGTTTTGAAAGTAAATGCGTTAAAAAACGTGGTTGTTTTTTTTGACACGGCAGCTGAAACAGATTGATTTTTACACAGGCAATCTTGTGTGCTTAACCCGTGTTGCATTAACATGAACGGCTTCTTAATGAAGTGAATACCCGAAAATTAACATAGGATGAACCATGATTATTAGAGATAACGAAATTGCAGATTTAGAAACTCCAACGGGAACGATGCGAGCGCATATTTTTCGCCCCGCTGCGCCAGGAAAATATCCTGGTATTTTAATGTTTTCAGAAATTTTTCAAGTAACTGCGCCTATTCGTCGCACGGCGGCAATGCTTGCTGGACATGGATTTGTTGTGGCTTGCCCTGAAATTTATCATGAACTTGAACCCGCCGGAACAGTGCTTGCTTATGATGATGAAGGTACTACCAGAGGCAATACGCATAAAATTACTAAAGAACTTTCTTCTTATGACAGTGATGCGCGTACCGTTCTCGATTATCTTAAAACGCTAGATTATTGCACCGGTCGTCTTGGTGTAATGGGGATTTGCATTGGCGGACATCTTGCGTTCCGTGCTGCAATGAATCCAGATGTTTTAGCAACCACTTGTTTTTATGCAACGGACATTCACAAAAAAGGATTAGGGTTGGGAACAAACGATAATTCTATGGATCGCGCGGGAGAAATTAAGGGCGAATTGTTACATATTTGGGGACGGCAAGACCCGCATATCCCACTTGAAGGTCGTAATCTGCTTAAAGCAAGACTCGAAGAAGTAGGTGCTAGATTCACTTGGCACGAAGTGAATGGTCAACATGCCTTTATGCGTGATGAAGGTCCGCGCTACGATCCAGCTCTTGCATTACAGTGTTGGTCGTTGCTATTAGAATTATTCCATAGACGTTTAGGTTATGGTGATCTCGATGCGGTGCCTGATACTACGCCAGCTGAGACTCGTCACTAAAGCATTTTCGTAAAAATTGCTCCCATGACTATTCCAGATAGTGGGAGCAGTTTGTCGGCATAAATAAAAAAAGTTTAAATTTTTATTTGACAAAGTTTTCAAAGTCTGTAGAATGCTCGGAATCAGCTGCACAAACGCAGCGAAAAAGCTCTTTAAAAACTAAATCAAAATAATTTGTGTGGGTGCTTGTGTTGCTCGAAAGTGATTATTAAATAATCGACACAAGACCTAACGTAAAAGGTAATTTATACGCTTAATTCTAGTCGAGCCAGAATTGGCAACTAATTTTATAGTTGCAAAATGATTTAAACTGAAGAGTTTGATCATGGCTCAGATTGAACGCTGGCGGTATGCTTAACACATGCAAGTCGAACGATGAGAAAGAGCTTGCTCTTTCGA
>JAQTOX010000155.1 GCA_028713055.1 Methylococcales bacterium
CTGACTTTTATCGCCCATTTCAGCCGCCGCAATCAACGCAAAACTCGTCAACGTCGGCGTAGATAATTCTTGAAAATTGACGTTTTCAAACAGACTTTTTAAAGCATCCATTTTTTAGCCGAGCAAATTATCAAGCATCATCATCACGATAAATCCGCCCATCAATGCAAACGTCGCATGACGTGAACGTCCTTTCGAATGCGTTTCAGGAATAATTTCTTCACTAATCACAAATAACATCGCACCTGCCGCAAAACCCATCGCAATTGGTAACAATGGTTGAAATACTGTCACCATCGTAATGCCGAGCAAACCACCCACAGGTTCAACTAAACCAGTCAGTGTCGCAATACCGACGGCTTTCCATTTGTTATAGCCCAAACCTACGAGTGGCATGGCAACGGCTAAACCTTCGGGGATATTTTGTAGTGCAATCGCGCTGGTCAACACCAATCCATTTTTTACTTCACCAGAACCAAAACTCACACCTACAGACATACCTTCTGGGAAGTTATGAATCGTAATCGCAATAATGAATAGCCAAATTTTATTCAATGAACGAAGTTGTGCATCGGACAGCGTATCGAAATGAACGTGTGGCAATTGTTTATCTGCAAAATGCAGAAAAAACGCACCAATCATCATACCCGCCGAAACGACATAAATACCCTTCCCTGCCCACATCGTATTGCCATAATCCAAACCTGGAACGAGCAACGAAAACGCGGTTGCGGCGAGCATGACACCTGCTGCGCCGCCGAGTAGCGTATTGAATAAATCGTTAGAAATCTTTTTAAACCAAAGTACAGGCAACGCGCCTACACCGGTGGCTAATCCAGCGAAAATACTCGCCAAAAAACCAATGACAACAATCGAACCAAATAGCAGATATAACGCACCAAATACAATAATTTGGCTGGTCAAAAATAATCCTACCCACGTTGAATAACGTTGCAGCGGAGGCAGAGCTTGCACTTGTTGATATTTTGGACAGTTTTGAATTTTGGTAAGCGTCGTTTCAGAACACGACTGAATTTTTGTGAAAAGCGTTGTAGACAGAGACATAAAATTTCCTTTTTGAAAGTTCGAATTAAATAACAGCATCAGCGTTCATTTTATAGCTGTCGATACGAAAGCACGCAAATTATTCTGTAAAAATTTTCAACGCAATTTTTAGGAATGTCACAAGCTGTCATCGTCAAGTTTTATAATGCTGACGTATAGACTAATGTTTTCGCACACACTTATTTTCAAATTCAAAAGGTAAGGTTTAAAAAATGAAACTTATTGTTAATGTAGGCAGCACGTCAGTTAAATCTCAATTATTTGATGACAATCTAAACATCAAAGCCACGTTAAATGCCGATTATGGCGCAACTGATGGCTTATCAATTAACGGCGTGAATGTGCAAGGCGAGAAATTTTCTCATCTCGATCCAGCCATTCACGACGCAAAAAATACGCTCGCCTTTCTTTATAACGAATGGCGACATTGGCTCGCCGAAAATCAGTTAGACCTTTCTGCAATTGGGCATCGTGTGGTTCATGGTGGCGCGACCTTCAAAAAAATCACGTTGATTACGACCGACGTTTTAAGTCAGATTGCTCAACTCGACAATTACGCACCATTGCATAATCCGCCTAATCGTTTGGGCATTGAAATGGCAGAAGAATTATTTGCCAACGTGCCTCAATTTGCGGTTTTCGATACCGCGTTTCATCGTCAGATTCCCGATTACGCCGGACGTTATGCGATTCCAGAAAAATTATCAGCCAACGTGGATTTTTACCGTTATGGTTTTCACGGCATTTCCTGCCAACACAGCGTCAATGCCGCAGCGAAATTATTGAATAAATCGCCCGCAGATTTGAATGTCATTATTTTGCATTTGGGTGGTGGCGCGAGTGCGACAGTCGTTAAAAATGGCGTGAGCGTCGATACATCTATGGGATTTTCGCCTACCGAAGGTTTAGTAATGGCGAGTCGTTGCGGTGATATTGACCCCATGATTGCGATTACGTTGCAACGCGAAGGCAGAACCATTGAAGACATTAACCGCTTGTTAAATAAACAAAGTGGTTTACAAGGCGTGTGCGGCGAGACCGATATGCGAACGATTTTGACCAAAGCTGAACACGGCGATGAATCTTGTCACATAGCCTTAAACTTGTTCTGTTATCGTGTGAAGAAATACGTCGGTGCTTATTTTGCCGTGCTGAATGGTAATGTTGATGCGCTAATTTTTACTGGCGGAATTGGTGAAAATGCACCAGCAATTCGGCAGCAAATTTTAGACGATTTAAATGGTTTGGGATTCTCGCTTAATTCAGATTTAAATCAACAACGATTTAGTAGTAATATCGACATCAGCGACCATTCCGGTCGCTCGCGTATTTTTGTAATTCATGCCGAAGAAGAGCGCGAAATCGCGCAACAAATTCAATTTTTTTAGACCAACCTTGAGAGCTTTTATGCAAGAAAAAACATACGACTTTAAACTCGACTCTGCGCTACAAGCGAAAATGAACGCTTATTGGCGGGCGGCAAACTATTTATCTGTCGGTCAGATTTATTTGCTCGGTAATCCACTGTTAACCGAACCGTTAAACATTTCGCATATTAAACCGCGTTTGTTGGGACATTGGGGAACAACGCCAGGTTTGAACTTTATTCATGTTCACATCAATCGGTTAATTAAAGAACACGATTTGAACATGATTTTCATCTGTGGCCCTGGTCACGGTGGACCCGCGATGGTGGCAAATTGCTGGTTGGAAGGTACTTACAGCGAGTTTTATCCAAACATTTCGTTAGATAAAGACGGCATGAAAGCATTGTTTCACCAATTTTCATTCCCTGGTGGTATTCCAAGTCACGTCGCACCAGAAACACCAGGTTCAATTCACGAAGGGGGTGAATTAGGTTACGCACTGTCACACGCTTACGGTAACGTCTTTGATAACCCTGATTTGATTGCATGTTGCGTTATTGGTGATGGCGAAGCAGAAACGGGTCCAATGGCAGCTTCGTGGCATTCAAACAAATTTTTAAATCCAGCACGTGATGGCGCGGTGTTGCCGATTTTGCATTTGAATGGTTACAAAATTGCTAATCCAACGCTTTTAAGCCGTATCAGCGAAGAAGAATTAACAAAATTATTTGAAGGTTATGGCTATGACGTGCATTACGTTGAAGGTTGTGACCCTGAAATTGTGCATCCAAAAATGGCTGCTGTTTTAGAATCTTGTTTAGCAGAAATTAAAGCGATTCAACATCAAGCGCGTAATACGAATGGCGCGATTTTAGAACGCCCTCGCTGGCCAATGATTATCATGCGGACGCCAAAAGGATGGACGGGACCTGAACATGTTGACGGTAAAAAAACCGAAGATTTTTGGCGTTCACATCAAGTGCCATTGTCGGGTTTAGCGTCAAATCCTGAACATATTACAATTTTAGAAAATTGGCTTAAAAGTTATAAACCCGAAGAATTATTCGACGCAAATGGTACGCCATTAGTTGAATTGCGCGAACTTGCGCCAAAAGGTAATCGTCGAATTGGTGATAATCCGCACGCGAATGGTGGGGTTTTATTACATGATTTACGGATGCCAGATTTCCGTAATTATGCGGTTGACGTTCCAACGCCTGGTTCAGTTGATGCTGAAGCGACTCGCGTGATGGGTTCGTTTTTACGTGATGTGATGAAAAATAATCGGGAACAGAAAAATTTCCGTATTTTTGGTCCAGACGAAACCGCATCGAACCGTTGGGATGACGTGTTTGCCGAAACTTCGCGCGTTTGGATGGAAAAAATTCTGCCTGAAGATACCGATTTGTCGCAAGATGGTCGCGTGATGGAAATTTTAAGCGAACACACGTGCCAAGGTTGGCTCGAAGGTTATTTGCTCACTGGTCGTCATGGTTTCTTCTCGTGCTACGAAGCGTTTATTCACCTTATCGATTCAATGTTTAACCAACATGCGAAATGGCTCAAAACTACGAATCGTATTCCATGGCGCAGACCGATTGCCTCATTAAACTATTTGTTGACCTCACACGTTTGGCGACAAGATCACAACGGTTTTTCACATCAAGATCCAGGTTTTATCGATCACGTTGTGAACAAAAAAGCCGAAGTCATTCGCGTGTATTTACCACCTGATGCAAATACGCTTTTATCTGTAACCGACCACGTATTGCGTAGTCGTAATTACGTCAACGTTATCGTCGCTGGAAAACAACCTGCGCCACAATGGTTGACAATGGATGAGGCAGCAAAACATTGTGAAGCTGGCGTAAGTGTTTGGGAATGGGCAAGTAACGATCACGGTACATCACCCGATGTCGTGATGGCGTGTGCTGGCGATGTTCCAACTTTGGAAGCCTTAGCCGCTGTCGATATTTTGCGTCGTGAAGTGCCTGATTTAAAAATCCGCGTGATTAACGTGGTGAATTTAATGAAGTTACAACCTGATAGTGAACATCCTAATGGTTTATCAGACGAAGATTTCGTGGAATTATTTACACACGATAAACCAGTCGTTTTCGCGTATCACGGTTATCCTTGGTTGATTCATCGTTTGACTTATCGCCGTAGCAATCATAGAAATATCAATGTTCGCGGCTACAAAGAAGAGGGGACGACATCGACGCCATTCGACATGGTGGTCATGAACGAAGTGGATCGTTACCATTTGGCAATGGATGCCA
>JAQTOX010000156.1 GCA_028713055.1 Methylococcales bacterium
GTTAATTCAGTGATATTACCCCCACCAAGCATCATTTCAACATCAGGGTGATTTCTTCTCACCTCGTGATAACGCACAATCGACGCGGTAAATCCAAAATGAATCGGGTCTAAAATCGGGTCAACGATAAACGGACGATTTTTCGCCTGCATTTTCGCAATCGCACGGTTAAGCGATTCTAAATCTTCGTGAGTTTCGGGAATGATGATTGGCGTTGCGTTCACTTCGTCCGCAATCCACAAAGTTTCTTCGTGCAAACTCAACAAATAATCTGCCCCCGCTTTACCACCACGCAATAAATCTTCCGTTTCGAGCGAATCCAAACTCACTAAAAAGCCCGCTTGTTTTAATGCGGTAATCGCGTCTTCCATGTGTAGAAAATCGGTGCTGGGCAAACAGCCTAAATCAATCACATCCGCGCCATTCTTCCGATAATACAACGCGCGATTGAGAATTTCGGGAACGGTTAAATTGGGCGCGTCGGTGATTTCAGCAAAAATTTTTACGCTGTAACGACTTAAATCAACATTTTGAATTTTCTTACCAAAAAACAACGGTAAATCTTTCACTTCGTCCGTGCCACGTTCGATGGGAATCCCTAGTTTTTCAGAAAGTGTGACTAAATCACCACGGCATCGACCCGGAACAATGATTTTCGTTGCGCCGAACGTGTCTTTTAATTTGCGTTCAATCATGTCCGCCGTCATTAGCGCGGCAACTTTCAAACCCAACTGATGCACTTTGTAAGAAAAATCAGGCTGCATTTTTTCCAAAACGCTACGCAACTGTTTTTCAGCCAGTGAACCCGTTAAAAATAAAATGCGTTCTTCACTCATGACAGATTTTTTAAACGTGCTTGAACCGTTGAAATGAGCGCATCAACGCTTTCAACGACCGTGGTATATTCAAATTGGCGCAATTTTGCCGTGCCTTCTAAATCAATTTTTCGAGGATAAACCATCACTTTTCCGCTGGGTGCTGTGGTTTCCATTTCGGGCGCAATATCGCAAGGATAAACAATGCTCGGCACGCGGCATTTTCCCGCTTGGGAATATAAATTTGTGACCAGTGAATCGGCAATACCTAACCCACATTTTGCAATCGTGTTTGACGTGGCTGGCGCGAGAACGAATGTGTGGTAATAGCCTTTGTAAAAATGTCCAACGGGCGGACATGAGGCTGTTTTGTCACGATAAACGGGCATTTTTTCGCGCAAATCACTGAGTTGAATGTTATACATTTTCAAGACTTCTTCGCCTGCTTGACTGACGTATAAATCAACAGCATCCAGCGTGAGCAAGAATTCAACGCATTCTGTAATGTAATGTCCTGAGCCTGTGATTGCCCATGCTAGTCGGGTTTTGGTCATTATTTTCAGCCCTAATTTTATTCAGTAATGGTCACGACATTGAGCAATCAGTAACGTATCGTCTTCGTAGGCGTAAACTAAACGGTGCTGTGAATCGATACGCCTTGACCAAAAACCTGACAATTGATGTTTTAACGGTTCGGGTTTCCCTACGCCTGTAAACGGTTCACGTTGAATGTCTTTTATCAACATGTTGATACGCTTTAAAATCGCACGGTCGGTTGATTGCCAATAAAGATAATCTTCCCAACCCTTGTCTGAAAATTTAATCGTCATTCAATAATTCTCTGACAATCCCTTTACCCGCTCGTAATTCTGCAACCGATTCAAGTAATCGTTGTGCGCCAGTTGGATTTCTTAACAAATAAGCGGTTTCTTCAAGGCTTTCATAATCTTCAAGCGACATAATTACAACTGGTTTTTCTTTTTGATGCGTGACAATCACAGGCGCGTGGTCGTCATTGACAATTCGCATTACATCCGCAAAATTTTGGCGAGCGTAACTAAAAGTTAATGCGTTCATTTTGATTCCTTTTTGTTATCAATTTTGTTTATTTCATTCAATGGCTGATGGGTATCGGATGTATCAGTATTTTTGTAACCTTCATAAACTATGCTTCCCAACACCGAACCAGCAACACCTAAAACTAAAGCAAATAAGGTTGAAATAATCAATGACCTAATGGGACGTTGTTTAACAAAATCCAAAATTTGATAATACAAATCTTTTTTTATTTTTCTAATTTCTTTTTGTGCCAATGAAATAACGTCATTAGAGACTCTATCACTACGCATTTTTTCTTGGCATTCATCACAAATTTTTGGTGAATGACAAGAGGCAATTAAATCCGTTTTAATTCCATTTATATCAAATAAACATCCTCTAGTTTCATCATGAGTAAAACTGAATGTGTTTTCAATATCAGGAATTTTCCTACCTGCCTTGATATAAACTAACGAGTAAGTATACAGCAGTCGGTAAATAACATTTTCTAGCGGAATGTTATGATTTTCCAAGATGTCTTTAATTTCATGATATGTGATGACAATGCTATTTTTGCCAATTCTTCGAGAATACCAGTTTTGTTCTATTGGGACATTTACAATGGCTATTAAGAAATCAGCATTAAAATCGGGCAATTGTTCTTTTATCAACTCATCTGAAAATTCCCAATTGTAACCATCAGAATTACATCTAAGAGCATAGTTATCAATACTTCCATCAATTTCAAATAAATCAGATTCCCATGAGCTAATCTTTTTGGGTTGAAAGTTAAGAGGTAAATGTCCTATTGAGATAACTTTAATTTTTATTTTTGCCATCTTTAGTTTCCTGATTTTAAAAATAGAATGATTCGCAAACTTTATGAATATTCAGTTTAATTTTTACCGTACTTAATTAGTAAATAATCAAACTCAAAAATAAAACATATCCTGAACCGATGATGATTGCTCATGCTAATTGGTTTTTTATCATAAATTTCACTCAAAAATCGGAGTTAATTTTGCCAGCACTTCTAGCAAAATAGACGGTGGCACACTTTCGAGTTTTCGCGCATGACGTGAATTTAAATCAAGAGCGCGAGGCTGGTCACAACGAATGACACCGGTTGTACTTGTTCCAGACCCCATCAACGATACGGCAAAACCTGCTGTGCGAGCATAATTTTCACTATTGGTAATTGGAAGCACAATAGGAACTCGCGTTACACGATTAAATGCCACCGGTGAAACCACTAAAACGGGACGTGTTCCTTGTTGTTCGCTACCAGAAGTCGGATCAAGCGAAACCAAATAAATGTCACCTCGTTCCATTAAAACAACTCCGAACCAACAGGCGTTGCATCTAACCACTCGCGCTCTTCCGTACTTGGTTCAAGCGTTGCGTCGCACTGCGCCAAGAGTTCTTCTAAGCTATATCGCGGGTGGGGTTGTGGTTCGATAAATAATCGACCGCTTTCAATAGCGATGCCGACGGTTGCGCCAGATTGCAAATGTAAAATATCAAGAAGTGCAGGGGGAACGGCTAACATTATCGAACCACCTACTTTACGAAGATTGGTTGTGTACATAATCAACACCTAAAAATTATATAAAAATATAATTCATTCTAGCATTATTACATTCTGCCAATGTTATTTTTCTAGTTTTGTAATTTTTGAGAAAGTTAGTTCTAATTGTTGAAATTAAAAAATTCCTACGCCCCGAAAGGCGCAGGAACTAAATCAAATCTTAATAACGATAATGATCCGCTTTATAAGGCCCTTCGACAGGGACACTAATATACGCGGCTTGTTCAGGTGTTAAGGTTGTCAATTTCACACCCAATTGTGCTAAATGCGCTCGCGCTACTTTTTCATCTAATTTTTTTGGCAAAATGTAGACTTTATTTTCAAAGAAACTCGAATTATTCCATAACTCGATTTGCGCCAACACTTGATTACAGAACGAGTTAGACATCACAAAACTTGGATGACCCGTTGCACAACCTAAATTTACCAAACGACCTTCCGCCAAAATAATTAAGCGTTTGCCATCAGGGAAAATCACGTGATCGACTTGCGGTTTGATATTTTCCCATGGGTATTGACGCAACGACGCAATGTCAATTTCTGCATCAAAATGACCGATGTTGCACACAATCGCTTGGTCACGCATCGCCGTCATGTGTTCATGGCGAATGATATTGAAATTGCCCGTCGCCGTTACAAAAATGTTTGCAATTGGTGCCGCTTCTTCCATCGTCACCACGCGATAACCTTCCATGGCCGCTTGCAACGCACAAATCGGATCAATTTCCGTAATCAAAACGGTCGCACCTAAGCCGCGTAACGATTGAGCGCAACCTTTACCCACGTCGCCATAACCATTCACAACAGCGATTTTACCGGCAATCATTACGTCAGTGGCGCGTTTAATACCGTCTACCAACGATTCGCGGCAACCGTATAAATTGTCGAATTTCGATTTTGTCACGGAATCATTGACGTTAAACGCGGGGACTTTCAACGTGCCTTTGGCAACCATTTCGTACAAACGCAACACGCCCGTCGTGGTTTCTTCTGACAAGCCTTTTACGTCAGCCATCAATTCAGGGAATTTTGCGTGCATCATGACGGTTAAATCACCACCATCATCCAAAATCATATTGGGTCGCCAGCCGTCCGTACCGATGATAGTTTGCTCAATACACCATTCAGCTTCTTCTTCAGTTTCGCCTTTCCATGCAAAAACGGGAACACCTGAAATTGCGATTGCTGCTGCGGCGTGATCTTGCGTAGAAAAAATATTGCATGAAGACCAACGCACTGTCGC
>JAQTOX010000157.1 GCA_028713055.1 Methylococcales bacterium
TGTTGTATTTCTCAATGCTGTTTTAATAAAATTTCAAAACCTGCTTGTTCAAAGTGTTTATCTGCCGTGAATACACTCGTAATTTGTTTTTCTTTAGCGAGAATGATGCTACTACAATCCACTAATCCCCATTCTTTGTCTTGCATTTGTGTGAATAAATGCAGACTCTTTGCCATCAAATCTTCACTGATTGAAGTCACTGTCCATGCCTTGGATTGATAAATACTATTGACCATTTGTACTGCTGTTTCTCTGAATTTAACGCGACTAAACGCATTACAAAATTCTGCAATCACAAAATCACTGGTTATAAAATGGCTTTGATTTTTGACTAATTCTTTTTGCACTTGCCATGCAACATGATGAAAAGAATCTCGTTTGTTTCCCAATGCAATAAGCGCGGCAGTATCAACAAAAACCATATTCATTTTTTATCAACGCCATAAAGATAATGGTCGTGATTTAACGCAAAATCTTCAATTCCCGTATCAATACTTGGCAAATCAACTTCCGAATTCATCCAAGGGTCATTATTTAAAACAGGTTGTTTTTTAGAAAAACTCACAAGCGATTTCGCTTCATTTATCAAGTTTTGTTCAACTTCTTTGATAATTTGCGCCAAACGTTCTTGTGGCAATGTGTCGGGGACGTTAATGATTAGTTGCATGATGATTTCTCGCGAATTTTTTTGTAGAGGTTTTCGGTGTTAGTCATGTTTTCTTTCCTAAATCGAAAAAAAAGTTGGATAAGGTGTTTCTGGTGTAGTATCCCGCTAAAACAGTGGATGCTGTTTGTGTTTCGTTAGGTTTTTTGGATTTGAGTCCAAGATAATCTGTTAAAAAATCAATTAACGGTTGATTATTGCGTAGAACTCCACTCTTGCACATGGTGTGATTGATAATTAAAACGTTATCCGATTTTCTATAACTTTCGTCTTTTTCAAAATAAACATAATAAATGTCTTTCAAAATTATTTTCATATTGTTTTCTGATAGCGATAAAAATTTTGAATAGAAAAAGTCAGGCGTTAAACACCAAAAATCGCGAATTTTATAAGGCGCAGAAGATGTAAATTCTACATAAACAGCCAGAATATCGTCTCTTTCAATAGATAATTCTTTAAGTTTTTCATTAAAACTAGCTTGTACAGTTTTTAATTTAAACTGCGGTATTCGACCTTTGATATAAGTATTTTCTTGTTGGTAGAGCTTATTTAAAAGCTCCTGATTAACTTGATATTTTTTTATCTGGGGTAAATTTTGTTTTTTTTCTTCAATTTCTTTTTTTAATACTTTATTTTCGGCTTTGAGTTGTTGAATTTCTTCATCATCCGAATTTTGAATTGAAGAAGACGCTTTTTTGCGTTCAGTAATTGCAGTTCGCAATGAATCAACATCTGCTTCACCGCCGAATAATTCAATCAAACCTTTGAACGATTGCACTTCGCGGTCGTGGATTTCAGTGAGTAATTTCTCAACGGCATCGGCTTGTTCATCCAGTTTACGAACGCGCAACCATTTGGCTAATTTGCCTGAATAGAAATGTTGGAATAATTCGGGCGATAAATTTTCTTCGAGGTCATCAAGCGTGGCGAGGCTTGTGCCGTTGTTGAGTTTTAAATCAAATTTGATAGGTTTAATCATGGTTTTTTCCTTGTGAAAATTAAAAATAAATTCGTTCTCGCATTTTCATACGAGAACGAAAAGTTAAACAGAATTAAGAAAATAAGCCGAATGTTACGGTATGAAATACACTTTTTGCTGTAGATTTTACGCCTTCATAAGTAGATTTAACGACTTTCGCGGCAGTTTTAACGATGGCTTTACCGCCGTTATAAACAGCATCGCCAATTGCACTTCCTGCAATACCACCGACAACTGCGCCAACAAACGCACCAACACCACCGAATGCCAAACCAATCGCTGCACCTTCCATTGCACCGTAAAGTCCACCAACTGCGCTGGCATTTGTATTACCCATTGCGTTCAACGTTTCGGTTGCACTCATTTCACCTTTTGCGAATTTGTATAAACATTTTGCGTTTTCGGTAGCGATATAAGCGATATTGGCAATTTCACCGGCTGGCGTATTTTTAAGCACTTTTATCCAGCCACTTTTTGCTGCCACAACCAATGCCCCTGAAACAGCGACTTGTACGCCAACGTTTGAACAACTTTTAATTGATGATTCAAAAAATTCTTTTAAATCTTCGTTGCCAGATTGGTTTTCTTTGCCTGTGATGACGTTCCAAACACGTCGCCCTAAAATGCGTGCGCCTTGAAAACCTGCGGTGAATGCTGCCGCTACCAATGCTTGTTTGCCGATATTTTTCGCAATATCCATGCGACTGGCATCGTTCCAATCGTATTGCTTGGCTTCGGCATCGAGCTGTGCTTTTTCTTGTAATGCTTTTGCATCTTCTTTTGAAAGCGGTTTTGAACTTACGCCGTCAATCTCAATGACTTCCGTACTATTTGTATCCGCGTGACCTTCTGGAACTAATTTGCGTTGTCCACGATAATCGCCCCGTTCAAACAGTTCGGTTGTTTTATCTGCATCTGCGCCGTATTTGGCTTGATAACGACGAACTAATTTTCCGTCCGCATCATAAATCCCAATGTCCATTGAATTTTTGCCATACGTTTCACCCGCCGCAGGTTCTAACACTTTCGCGCGATAAGAACTGCCCTTTGCTGCTGCATCCATATTGAACGTGTTAGCGTGATGATGTTCGGCAATAAAACCGTCTAAATTTCTAGCCTGACTAATTGCGCCATCGTTTCGCGTGATGACATTCCAATTATTTTGATTAGCCGTTTCTAATGCGTTATCAATCGCGTGTGCATATTGCCCAACATTGACAACACCCGCACTTGTCGCACCTTGTTCAATTTTTTTGGCAAGCCATGATTCACGGCTTTTGCCTTTATCCAAATGTGCGTACAAATCGGCTTTTAAATTGTTTGCTTCTTGCACAGTTTCGATAATGGCTGATGTGGTTTCAAAACGTTCAGCATCGTTTTTCCACAGGTTGGGATAATTGGCAAATTCTTGATTTAACCAAACATCTAACGGAAGTGTATTTTTATGACGGGTATAAGAATTGACGAATGTTGAAATGACATTACCGGTTTTTTGAGCATTTTTTTCAGTGTCGAAAATAGCCGAAGCGGTTTGAGTAGCCGCTTCATCTTCATTAAGAATTGCTCCCGTTTCATTGTCGATAATGGCGGGATAATTTGAACTTTCCATGACGATTGCCTTCTTTGAAGTTTTAGAAGGCTAAACCATATCACATCAAAACGGCAAAGAACGTCGTCAATTTACTTAGTTTTTTTATTGCCTCAATCCACAACATCCGTTGAAACCGTTCGTTGTCCATCTGGTGTGTAGGTGATTTTGGTGCAAAACGCTTTTCGACGTTCGCGGATTTCGCGCCATTTTCCACGCGCAAATAAATCGGGATTAAGTTCATAAATTGACGTATCAATTCTTTTCAAAATGCCTTTGCTGGTGAATTTAGTTATTGCGTTACTTACCGCTTGAACACTTAACTCTGCGCTACCGGCGATACGTTTTTTTATTCCAAGTGGCAATAACACTTCGCCAGAATAATCGGCAACGGCGGCAAGATAGAGCAAAATCCTCGTTTCCCCAGCGGTTAGTTTGTTAAGCAAACTCAAATCATCGATGTAAAACTTGATGTAAGCAGGTTCGGCAGGCATACGGTTAATATCAATGATGTTCATTTTGTCGGACAGTAATTCGCCAGTCAACGTGTCAACAACCCGCTCTCTTTTTTCGAGGTAATCGCTCATTCTCTCACTCATTGTTAATTGAAATTGAGTAATGATTTTAGCATATATCTCAAATCGTTACTTGAAATAGAGTAATTAAGATAACTGAATTACCGATAATTCATTACCCTCACAAGTAAAGTGATTACTTACACAGGTAACGTCATTACCTTCACAAGTAACGATTCGTTCTGTAAGCCGCGTTGTTTATAATGTTGCGCTATCTATTATTTTTAAGCATATTTTTCAGGTATAAAAAAATGCCAATGAAGAAATCATTTGTCGTTAAACTATCGAAAATAATTATTAACACCCACTCACCATGTCACAAAACTTTCTCACCATTCTTCAAAATAAAGGCAAACTTTCCCCATCTGATTTAAAAAAGGTGGAACGAATGCAAAAAACCGCTGTCGCCGAAAGTTTGCCAGCGTTGCTGATTAAACTTGGGCTGTGTTCCGAATTAGATGTTGCGTTGGCATTTATCGAAAGTGGCAATTTTTCTAAAATCGCGCCTGAACACTATCCGTTAGAAAAAACGTTGCCCGACGAAATTTCGCTACGTTTTTTGAAGCATTACCATCTAATTGGTTTAAGTTCGGACGAAAATTCACTGACAGTTTCGATGCTTGATCCCGAAGATGAATTTGTTTTGGACGCGCTACGTTTGGCAACAGGCAAAACAATTGTTCCGCAAGTCGGCGTGCTATCTGAAATCGATGCAGCAATCACGACACAATATGAACAAGGTCAGACCAAAACGGAATCGCTTGATGATTTGAGTTTTGACGAATTGGGCGAAGAAGATTTGGCGCATCTGAAAGATTTATCCAGCGAAGCCCCCGTGATTAAAAGGGGTAACGCGATTAT